>JAFDGA010000001.1 GCA_019309545.1 Deltaproteobacteria bacterium | reverse complement strand
TGGCCCCGCCCATGGCGGCAGCGATGCTTGGAGGAGTAAATGGTTTCAAAAGTTGCCCCTTACCTCTATAGCAAAACTTGAAACAGGGGTTTGGATGATAACATTAGAGCTGTGGAATTTCAGATGTGAGACATACGATATATTGTATCAATAGACATGGATATACTCATTATATAGTTGACTGTCAAAAAATGAATGATAGAATTAAAATTGATGAGCCTGCTACCAAGCTACCATATTGGTGGAGAGGAGAGATAGTTTGACTCTGCTTCGTGGTAACCTTGATTATTTGCAAACCTACTGGCGGAAGTTGTCCCAGGAAAATAGTCCAAAAACTAAACGTGGAGATTTTTTGCCCAACTTTTAACGCGCTCAAATATTTTCATTGACATTAGTAGGCAATTGGTCTATCATGGTAACCATGAACGGGAAAAATTTAGGCAATTGGCGTAGACAGCATGGTCTAACCCAAAAGCAGTTGGCCCAGGCCTTGGGGGTGGATGTGATGACCATATCCCGGTGGGAACGAGGGGTGCGAGGCATACCGCCATATATCCCCCTGGCATTGGAAACATTAGAAAACCGACTAAAAGCGGGAGGTAGCAAAAATGGGTCTGTTGGTTGAGTGCCCGGAGTGCAAGAAGCGGAACAGCCAGAAGGTCAAGGTCTGCAAATGCGGCTTTGCTCTGGCGAAGTATTCTGGCCGGGTTTATTGGATTGAATGGTATCAGGACGGCTACCGGAAGCGGGAGCGGATCGGCCCGAACAAGGAAGCCGCGGAGCAAAGGTTAAGGGAAGTACTAAGCGCCAGAGCAGAGGGACGCCATATTAAGAAAAGCCCGGATATCAGGACCAAATTTCAAGACCTGGCCCAGTGGTATTTAAACTTGCCGGAAGTGCAGGCCAAGAAGACTTATCGGCGCGACATTCAAAGCCTGAACCGGCTATTACCGCATTTTAAGGATTGGCTACTTAAACATATTACCCCAGGCCTGGTGGAAGCCTACCGCCAAAAGAGGCTAACCGAACCATCAGGCCGAAGCCCTCAGCACCTAACCCGACCGGCCACCGTCAACCGGGAGTTGGCTTGTTTAAAGACTATCTTCAACAAGGCCATTAAAAACGGGAAGGCAGAGCGCAACCCGGCGATGGCCGTGAAGCTTCTTAGAGAAAACAATGTTCGGGACCGCGTATTAACCCCAGAAGAATACACCCGGTTGCTGACCCACTGTCCGGCCCATTTAAAGCCCATTGTCAAGCTGGCTTATTATACCGGTATGCGCCAAGGGGAAATTCTTAGCCTGACCTGGGGCCAGGTGGACCTTAAGGACGGCTTTATTGAGCTACGGCCAGAGGATTGCAAGACCAATGAAGGCCGGCTAGTACCGTTGAACTCGGAATTGATCACCATGTTTAAGGGCATGGTGCGAGGACTGCCAGGGGTTAAGGTATTCACCTATAAAGGGCGGTCGGTGGCGTCCATTAAGAAGTCATTCATTACGGCCTGCAGGCGTGCCGGGCTTAATGACTTCACTTTTCACGACTTGAGGCACACGGCCATCAACAACTGGCGGCTCCAGGGTCATGACTACTTTCGCATCATGGCGGCGAGCGGCCATAAGACCATGAGCGTGTTCAAGCGTTATAACACAGTGACCAAAGAGGAAACAGTGACCAAAGAGGAACTCAAGAACCTGGTAGGGAAGAAAATCTGATTGCATGGACACCTATATGGACACCAAGAAAAAAGAAGGGTTGGCCGATTTAGCTAACCCCTTGATTTTCCTGGCGCGCCTGGCAGGATTCGAACCTGCGACCGACGGATTAGAAGTCCGTTGCTCTGTCCGGCTGAGCTACAGGCGCAAATAAATATTAAGTTTAGCCATAAAAAGCAGCGAACGCAAGGTAACATTCCGGCTTTGACCAGCGCCGCATCGCCTTTGCTTTACTCCATCATGGGTTGGAAGAGTTTCTTACCCATAGGTGAGTTACCACCCTCATCAAGCTCATGGCCCTGGCAGCGGCCTGGTTCGGATCGAACAGCCAGCCTTCCAAGATGACAAACTGACAAGGTGGTCATCCACCCACCCTAGCCATCGAAAGAAGTTTTGACCACCATCGGCAATAAGCTGAGCAGCCCCATATCAATGCGACTAATGCAGGTCATAAGAACTCTGTGTTAGAGTTATTCTTGATTAATTTTTAGGTCAGCATAGAAGCGAGGGAAATCAAAATATTTGGCTAATAATTCTTGATAAAAAGCCACCTTATGAGGCTGATGGAAATGTATCCGACCAAAATACTGCTCCAGGATCTCCACTACGCTCAGGGTGTCTTGTTTGGCTAGCAGCAGCGGCACGGCCAATTCTTCGGCCCGGCTCAAAATTACCGCTCCGGGAGGGATATTGCCGGTAAGAACGATGCAGCGGGTGGAGGTTTCGAGGGCTGCCAACTGAATATCGGAGCGATCACCGCCCGTTATCACCGCTTTGTGGGGCTGGCGACGGAAATATGACAGGGCCGCGTCTACACTCATGGCCCCGACCAGGAAGTTCTCCACCAATTGGTCCCCCTGCTCAGGGGAATTCAAAATCTCGGCTCCCAAAAATTCAGCGATTTCATTTACTGTAAGGGCCATCAGCAGCCGTTCCCGGGGCAGAGTGGCATATACCGGCACCCTGCGGCTCAGGAGGAAAGGCACTACTGAGTGCTCGACGAATTGCAGATTGGGTAGCGGCACTTCGTTGAGGACCGCCCCCAAGAGGCTGGCGCCAAACTGAACTTTGGCGGCCAGCAAGCCATCTAGAGCCAGTTCATCACTATATTTTATCACTACCAAGACCCGGGTATTAAAACGGGCGGCAAGCGCCTGAGGGGGCAGATCGAGCAGCAGCCCCTCGTTCAATGTGGCAGCGCCTTCAATCAACAGAACATCTTTATCTTTTGCCACTTCGACAAACGCCTGCTCGATCCGCTCGGCATAATTGCTGGGTTGGCCCCCCAGGGCTTTTTCCAACCCCGCGGCGTCAATTATTACTGGCGATAAGACTTCTTGACTCTCCTTGAGGTTAAGAGCGGCGCGCATAAAGCTGGCATCCTTACTGATAGCATCTCCGCTGCCGTCCTGCTTCAAAATCACCAGGGGCTGGAAATATCCTACCCGTAGGCCGTCCTGTCGCATACGTGCCGCCAGCCCGTAACACAACGCGGTTTTGCCGCTGGTCGGAGTAGTAGATGTGATATAAAGGGCTTGCATCCTCGATCTCCGGTTACAGGCCAAGGATATTTTGCTGGCCTGCGGTAAAAATTAGGTTTTATTTTTCGGACGTAATCACCAGCCGCACATCTACCGCGATGGCACCCTGGTCGTGGACCACCAGTGGATTGATATCGAGTTCCAGAATCTCCGGGAATTCGGATACCAATTGCGAGGTGCGCAGCAAGGCCTGGCAGACAGCCTCCAGATCTGGGGCCTTCTCCCCCCGCACGCCCCGGAGCAGTGGGGCACTGTGAATTTCATTGATCATGGCGCGGGCCTCGGATTCGTTGATGGGAGCAATGCGGAAAACCACGTCTTTCAGAACTTCCACATAGATACCCCCCAGGCCGAACATCAATAGCGGTCCGAACTGCGCATCGCGGCTCATCCCGATGATCACTTCCCGGCCGGGCGGAACCATCTCCTGCACGGTCACCCCCCAGATTTGAGCGCTGGGTGCCAATCGATGGACCCGAGAGGTAATCCGATCAAAGGCCCCACGGGCTTCAAGGTCATTGTTAATTCCCACCTGGACGCCACCCAGGTCAGACTTGTGCAAAATTTCCGGAGAGGCAATTTTAAATACTACCGGATAGCCGATTAATCGGGCCACAGCCACTGCCTCTTCCCGATTGCGGGCCAGTTCGGTTTGGGGAACGGTCAGGCCGATAGCAGTGGCAAGGGCATGGCTTTCAGTTTCGGCCAGAGCAACCCGACGGTCGGCGCGGGCCTGGGCGAAAATATTCTTAATCTGGGCCTCGTCAAAATCGTATTGAGGCGGGGAAGCCAGGGGGCGGTCCAGCCATTGCCGATACCGCCACATGGCTTGCAAGGCCTGGATGGCGCGCTCCGGAAAAGAATAGTGGGGGATACCGTGGTCTTGCAAAATTTTGATGCCTTCTTTGACATGCGCTTCCCCCATAAAACAGGCCAGCACCGGTTTAGACTGCGATGGCAAATGGATCCGTGAGGCAGAGGGGGATTCCCGAGGTTCTAGAGTTGCCGATGATGCTTGGCAATTTCTCATCTCCGTCACTACGTGGGCCAGCACCCAGGCGGTTTCTTCCACCCGGGTCAGTTTTTGGGGGGTAAGAATGACCAACACGCTGTCCACATTGGCATCGGCCAGGGCCAGGCGCAAAGCAATGTCGTAACTATCTTCGAAAGCATCGCCGCGCACGTCAATAGGATTCAAGGCGGAGGCAATATTCGGAATCCGGTCCCGGAGCCGCTGGATGGTTGCGGCCGCCAGATTGGCGACTCGCAATCCGGCCCGTTCGGCGGCATCAGTAGCCAGTATCCCCGGGCCGCCAGCATTGGTGACAATGGCCAGCCGGTTACCGCGGCAGATCGGCTGATAAGCAAAGGCCAAGGAATAATCAAAAAGACTCTCCACGGAATCAGCATGAATCACCCCGGCCTGTTTAAAGGCCGCGTCATAAGCATGTTCTGAGCCTGCCAGGGACCCCGTATGGGACGCCACCGCGCGGGTACCCGCCGCAGTCGTGCCACTTTTAATTGCAATGATCGGGGTGCCTTGCTGGCGCGTCACCTGCTGGCAAAGGGCCATAAATTCGGCTCCATCTCGGATATCTTCCAGGTATCCGAGAATAACTTTGGAATGTTCGTCCGCGCCCCAGGCTCGGATAAAATCGATCTCGGTCAGATCAGCTTTGTTCCCCAGGCTGACAAAGCGGGATAAGCCGATTCCTTCGGCGCAGGCCCAATCAAGAACGGCTTCCGCCAAGGCACCGCTTTGACTCATAAAGGCGATGTTTCCTGGAACCGGCATCCCCCCGGCAAACGAGGCGTTCATGGGGATGATAGTATCGATGATGCCCATACAGTTGGGGCCGAGCAGCCGTAGGGAATATTTTTGTGCGATTTCAACCAGTAAGCGTTCAGTTTGCCGACCCTCGCCACCGACTTCGGCAAAACCGGCGGTGATGATGATAGCGCCCTTAACCCCTTTACGGCCACACTCATCCAGCACCGCGGCCACCCCAGGAACCGGAATGGCAATCACCGCCAGATCTAGCTCATCAGGCACATAGAGCACGGAAGCATAAGTTTTCAATCCGAGTATCTCTCCCGGTTGGGGATTGATCGGATAGATGCGCCCCGGAAAACCACACTGCTTGAGATTTTCAACTATGGCATAACCGATTTTCACCGGATCGCGCGAGGCGCCGATCACCGCCACCGCTTCTGGTTGGAAAAATGCCTTTTGGAACGAACTCATGGCATCGTATTATACCCTGAAGACCCCTTTTTGGAAAGGGGTTAGAAATTATTACGGGGTTGGGGTCTGCAACCCGTGACGCCGCGGCCGAGAACGGTTTTATTTTCTCCAGTCATTCGCTTGCTGACCGGGTAATATATGATGGACAAGCAAAAGCATCAGGCATATACTATTATATAAAAATTATCCTTCCGGATAATGCTGCGGTCGAGGTTAATCCGGTCTTTTCCTTAATTATTTAATCATACAATCATACGCATCATATCAACTCTTCCAAAGGGGGATCACGAGGGTAACGAAGTCACCGGTTATTCAGACCGGTTATCACTGGCGGTTCACTCCCCATACATGGTTAATGGAATCTTCATGACCCTCAAGCCTTTCGGTATTTCTTCAGGAGCCTGAAGGCCATAGGTAGCCTTGACTCCTGGTCATTCTCTCGGCTGGCAGGAACTGCCTGATAATAGGAAAACTTAATGGACGGTCGATCGCTGGAGCTGGTAAGCAAAAATATCTTTGAGGCCCTGCAGGAAGGATTACTGTTGATCGGTCCGGGGGGGACGGTTATCAATCTCAACCCGGCCGCAGAAAGGATCCTGGGGATCAGGCGGGAAGAATTACAGGGTAAAAGTTGGGGCCAGATTTTGCTGGCCTCCCCCCAGAATGATGATTTTAATCAAGCCATTCTGGATATTGTCCAGAACCGGGGCGTCCAGGCCCATAAAGAAGTTTCTTACCTCTGCCCGGATGGCACCGAAAGACAGTTGCTCCTCATTACCTCTTATCTCGAGAACCCGGATCATCATGGTCAGGTGCTGGCGGTGTCGGTGCTGCTTCACGATCAGTCCGAGCTCTATGCTTTACGGGAGCAGGAACGGAAACTGATAAACGAACTGAAACGCCTCTATCAGTTAGGCCTTATGTCTTTAACCCGCATCTCCCAGGGAGTAGCCCATGAGTTGCGCAATCCGGTGATGACCATTGGCGGCTTTGCCCACCGATTGGCCCGCAAGCTGCCCGGTGATGAACAACTGCAATCGTATATCAAATATATCATTGACAGTGCGGAACGGCTGGAAAAACTTGTCCAACGGGTTCAGGAATTCTGTGAATTACCGGAACCGGTGTTGCTGCCAGAGGAAGTGGTGGAGGTGGTGACCGAGGCGGCCGCGCCTTTTGCCGAGATGGCCAAAAATCAGGGCGTCAAGCTGATTTTCGAAAATAATCTACCGCCAGATTATCAACACTACCTTGATCGGCGCCTGATCATCCGGGCCTTGGCCAGCCTGATCCGTAATGCCCTGGAGGCCATGCCGGGAGGCGGAACCTTGACCTTGCGTACTAGTGTAGGTTTACACTGGCTGATGATCGAAGTCATTGATACCGGCGGCGGCATCCGCCCCGAAGATCGGCCTTTTATCTTTAATCCCTTTTTCAGCACCAACCCGGCTAAAATTGGCATGGATTTAACCATTGCCGAACGCATCCTTTGGGAACATCGGGGGAATATCTTTCTAGAAAATCTGCCTGGTCAGGGTGCCACCTTCGGTCTGTATCTGCCGATAGCCCAGCCTGGTCACTAAGGGCCAAGCCATCATAAGAAATTCACATGATCCTAAAAACTACCAGATTATTGAAAAGACGGCGCGCCCTGATCCTGGGTCTGACGCTGGCTGTCATGGTCACCGGGATAAAGGTGCGGCCGGTTCTGAGCCAAGAGCAAAACTACCGATTTTTTCAGATTTATGAGTTGCCGGTGCTGATGCTTTGGGGGTCTCCGGCAGAGTGTGGTGAAATTCATGGAAAACTTTTCCGGTTAGAGATTCAGCGCCTCATTCACCAGGTTATGGAGAAAAAGTTCCTGGGGCCACGCCCCCAAGAACTCCGGGCCGAGATGCGCGGTTATTTGCAGGGGGGATTGGCCCGTCTGCCCGCCAATATTGTGTCCGAACTGCAGGGGCTGGCCCAAGGGGCCGGGGTATCGCTGGAAGATATTTATCTACTTAATTTTTTTGCCGAAGCCATTCTTTTCCCTGCCTGCTCCTCGCTGGGGGTGGAAGGTTCCCGAACCACAGACGGACATGTTCTGGTGGCTCACAACCTCGATTGGCCCTATCTCCAAGGAACCCCGGTGCTGCTTCTGGCTTATCGGACCTCGGGGAGCATTCCCTATGTCGCCCTCACCCTGCCCGGCATCCCCTTTCCCACACTGGGCATAAATCAGGCCGGACTCTATGTAACTCTCAATACCAGTTTCAGTATAGAGCCGGTGCCCGCTAACGGCCAATTTATCTTTCCGCGGCTCCGGCAGGCCCTGGCCGAAGCTGAGCATCTCTCCCGGGCCCAACGCCTGATTACCCAATGGCCGCGGTTTCATGGCTGGAATGTGATACTGGCCAGCGCCTCCGAACGCCGCCTGCTGTTGGTAGAACTGGGACTCCAGCACCGGTCGAGTCGCCGACCCCAATATGGACTGTTGATCACTACCAATCATCTGCTCAGCCCAGCACTGCGGCCTATCGCCCAACCGCCGGATCCTGGTTCGCTGCAGCGCTATTACCGCATCTTACATCTGGCCGGGGCCAAGTCGAAGCTGTCGGTGGCCGACCTGGAAGATATTTTGCTCGATCCCCAGGTCTGGGAAGAAACCGTTTATTCCGCGGTCTGTGACCTCAATACCCTGCGGCTGTCGGTCTGCCCCAGTCACAGCCGGACTTATATCCCGGTGGATATAAAGAAAATCCTACATTCCTTTCCCCGCCGCCAGTGACCGGGAATTAAAGGAAGGGCTCTTTCTGCCGGAAACTTAACGAGGAATCGGATTCTCTTCTGGCGGGGCTTGCGTATAATGGACAGTCGGATTCCTCTTAGCCAGCCGTGCCTGTAATTCGACCAGATCCTCCGGTCCAGGATTCAGTCTGGTACAGATAGGGAAAAAAGAACAATCTTTTTGAGTGCAATGGACGAGCTGCCGGTCGGGATCAATAATGCAGGTTGGTGTCATATAGCACGGCCAACTGCCCCGGCCCTCTTGTTGTTCTCGGGCCTGCTCCCTGAGAATTATCGGTTGCAAGCTTTTGCGTAAGCATTTACCACAAATTGTATGGGTAACCCCGTCTCCCCCTGCCTTCACCCCTACGACTCGCTTACATTCGAAGCATACTATGGTCAAGGACATGGTTCTATGCTCCCCCCAGGCAAGAACTTCACCCGCCAGAATTTCTTCCTCCACCGCTAACTGCGGTCGTCGGAGGCAATTTTCTACCCCACGCCAGAGATGGTAAAGTAAGGATAATCCTGTTGCTCCTTTGAGATATATTAAGGTTTAAATTAAGGTTAAATAATTACTGGATGTCAAGTAAATAATCTAACCAATTAAAATCTGTGCGAATTATTAAACTAAAAATTTCTGATCGGTTAAGGGGCTAAGCGTTTCAGACCCTGGCGCAGCAGGTCCTCCAGGCTCGAGGCGGTCCCCTGGGCCTGGACCTCATTCAAGGCTTTTTCAGCGATGGCTTTGGAATAACCCAGGTTGAGGAGAGCGGATAGGGCATCCTGAAACCGGCGCTCCTGAGGAGGAAGCACGTCCCGTGGCAGGGGGGGGCGGGCTGGATGAAGCTTGTCTTTGAGCTCCAACAGGATACGCTCGGCGGAGCGGCGGCCCACGCCGGGAATACTGGCCATTCGCTTGACATCGCTGCTGGCCAGCACTTCGGATAATTCCTGCGGACTAAGGCCGGATAAGATATTGATCGCCATCCGGGGGCCAACCCGTGGAATAGTCAACAATTTGAGGAAAATCTGTTTCTCTTCCAGGGTTTGAAACCCATACAGTTGCAGAGTTTCGGAGGTCATAAGAGTATGGATCTGCAGGGCTACGGGGGCCGGGGGTTCAGGCAGCAGATAAAAGGTAGATAGCGGGATAAACACTTGGTACCCCACTCCGGCCACCTTGATGATCACCTGGTCCGAACTTTTTAGGACCAATTCCCCTTCCAGCAGGGCAATCATACCGGAGTGTGACCTGCGAAAAGCCGCTGCTGACGAGCGTGGAACAGGTGGCAAAGGCTTAAGGCCAGGGCGTCAGCGGCATTATGGTTGGTTACTGGTTGGCCCAATAATTGTTCGACCATCAGTTTGACCTGGGCCTTGCTGGCCTGCCCATAACCCACTACGGCTTTTTTGAGCACCAGGGCCGAATATTCAAAGACCGGCACCCCGGCCTGGGCTGCGGCCAACAGCACTACTCCGCGCACCTGCCCCAGTTTCAGGGCGCTTTGCACATTATGAGCTAAAAAGACCTCTTCCACTGCCAGCGCCCCGGGTTTATGGGTCTTAAGCAACTCCATCAGCCTTTGATGGATGCGCAGCAAACGCTGGCTCTGGGGCAGTCGGGTGGAAAGATTGATATGGCCGCTGTTGAGATGCTGCAGGTGCTCCTGCTCCTCGGCGACCACCCCATAACCAGTGACCCGGGAACCGGGATCGATCCCCAGCACGATCAGGCTCACCCTAAGGCCTCGATGATCTGATCGGGAATATCGAAATTAGCAAAGACGTGTTGCACGTCGTCATGGTCCTCCAGCATTTCCATAAGTTTTAGCACCTGTTGGGCGGATTTTTCCTCTTCGATGCGCACCGTGCTCTTGGGGTGCATCTGGATTTCGGCCAGCAGGTAATTAAATCCTTTATCCTCCAGGGCCTTCTTGACGGCCTCGAAATTTCCCGGTTCAGTAAGCACTTCCAACTCGCTTTCACCTTCCTGGAGATCATCGGCCCCGGCTTCCAGGGCAGCTTCCAACAACTCGTCTTCGTTAACGCTGGCCTTGTCAAAGACGATGACTCCTTTTTTATCGAACATCCAGGAAACGCAGCCCGCTTCCCCCATGCTGCCGCCATATTTGCTAAACAGGTAACGAATATCAGAGACCGTGCGGTTTTTGTTGTCGGTTAGACTTTCGACTAACATAGCCACGCCGGCCGGCCCGTACCCTTCATAAATGACCTCTTCGTAACTGCTGCCCTCCAGTTCGCCGGTGCCTTTCTTGATGGCCCGGTCGATGTTATCCTTGGGCATATTCTCAGCTTTGGCGGCTTCAATGGCAGCCCGCAACCGGGGATTGCCGGTCGGATCTCCGCCTCCCAGACGGGCGGCGACGGTGATTTCCTTGATCAGTTTGCTGAAGATCTTGCCCCGCTTGGCATCCTGCGCCCCCTTACGCCGTTTAATAGTACTCCATTTGGAATGTCCGGACATTTAGCTGCCGCCCTCCTTTCCGGTGACTGATTAACGATTTTCCCGACAATTTTTTCAGTCTTCCACCTTTTTTAAAGAAGCTTTTGCTGTTGTAAAAATTCCATGGCCCGTTGGGCATAGGTGGTCATGATGGAAATCATCCAGGTGAGATGCGATTGAATATCCTGGAGCTGGCCGTCGGCTACCATTCCGGCCAGGCCGCTAAGGACGGTTCTGATTTTTTATAGGTTCCGAAAGATGATTTTTTGTTTTGTTTTTAAAGATGTATTGTAACGAGTGAAAACAAGAAATATATTCTAATGATATAATAGAGTTAACCATTTCCCCTACAAAGCCAAATACCAAGTTTGCTAGAGATTCTATATAGAATGCCATGTATGCGATAGCAACACGTGCATAGCGGTTACTAGTTTCCTGCTCTAGCTCAGGTACTGCAGCTTGGTTTAGAAAAAATATTAAGTCATTAAAAATAAGGTTACAGTTTGACTCAAGAAAATAATTTTCTGATTGAGGACTAATGTTAATGTTTAAACTACCATCGTATTTAAAGTTGGTCATTGTTACCTACCCACCTCTAAAACAGTAATTAAGTTAAAATGAAGCATTGTTTTAAATTATAAAGCCAGTTATGGTTAAAAAGATTGTAGCTCCTTGCTTATAATAATTGACCTTCAGTTAAATTGAATCTAGATCTTGCAAAAGGCAAAGACCACCGATTTTTTTCATTTTGTTTGCAAATTTTGCATCGGCGGTGACCAGTGTACCCTGAATAGCCCAGGCAACAGCTAGGTAAGCAGCATCATAAAAGGTAACCTGATTCTGCCTCATCCAGGTAAAACAAAGCCGGTACATATTTTCATTCAGTTCCAGGCTATTAACCTTAAGATCGAGAAGAAGCCCAAATTTTCCCTCGGCCTCCTGGGGAAGTTTCCGCCCAAGAAAGTTGCCCACCTCATATTGCCACAGGATGGGGGCAGCAAGCTCGATTCTACCTTTCATCCAGGCATCTAAAAGTTTTCTAGCTCTATCTTGGTCTTGTTCACAGTTATCGTTCAGGACCCATTTCAGCATCACTGAAGCATCTACCACGTACCTACTCATCTAATGGCTACTCCTGTCCTCAGCCAGGCTCTCGACGATTTCAAGTGTGGAAAATTTTTCCCCTCCCCGAGACTTATCAAGCAGTCTCTGTACCGCTTTTTGGCGCCGAATCAGCTCTAACTCCTTACGCAGGGCCTCATTGACTACACCACTACGCTTACCAGCTGGAACCAGATTTTCCAACTCCTGGCAAACATCCTCTTCAATTAAAAAATTCAATTTCCTAACTTTTCTCCTCATATCTTACCTATAGATTATGTTTATTTTTTATAAGTATAAAGCATACTCATAATAATCTACCTTGTCAAGCTCAGTCATCCACTCCGGTTATCGCCGGCGCCAGCCCAACAGGTAAATCTCCCGACTTTCGGAGCGCGAGGCAGCTGGTTTGACGATATGGGTCCGGGTAAAATGGGACCGCACCTGTTTGACCAATTCCGCAAAATCCAGGCCTTCAAAGACCTTGACCAGAAAATGGCCGCCGGGCCGCAGCAATTCTTGGGCCCAATACCAGGCCAGGCGAGCCAGATGCATAGAGCGTTGATGGTCGACATCCCGAATGCCGCTGGTGGCCGGGGCCAAATCGCTCAGGACCGCATCAAAATCCGCGCTGAGGGCCTTGACCTGATCCAGGTTGAGTTCTTCCAGGTCGCCAGCAATAAAATACAGCGGCGGGGCTATATCGATCACCGGCGGCTGGCGATCGATCCCCACCACCAAGCCAGCCAGCCCCACCCGCGGCCCCAGGTATTGCAGCCAGGACCCGGGGCTGCAGCCCAGATCGAGAACTCGCTGGCCGGGGCCGAAAAGCCGATATTTCTGATCAATGGCCTTAAGCTTATAAACCGCCCGCGAGACATAATGTTCGTGTTTGGCCCGGCGGGCGTAATGGTCAACAATAATTCGGCGTGCCATCGGTTGTGAGTTAGATAATCTTTGAATTTTACTTAATTTCTTTTACCACAGGTATCGAGCCTTGGCAAGGCCGTTGAGGCACCGATATCGCTGCTGAGGAAAGCAGCAGATCAATAACGGTGGTCAGAACGATTCGTCAGTTAAGGGCAGATCTGGAGCTACCGGCCGGAGCCGAGGGGCGAGTTAAAGACGTTTGACCAACCAGGAGAGGCCAGGAAAGCCCGGCAATGACGGTCTGGCCTCTCCTTAATAGTATTACCAGCCTAAGGTGAGATAGTCATGAATGGAATTAGCGGCGATCCGCCCCGCTCCCATGGCCAGAATAACGGTGGCTGAGCCGGTAACGATGTCGCCTCCGGCCCACACCCCCTTTTTGGTGGTTTTGCCGGTCTTGGGGTCAGCGACGATATAGCCCCACTTGTTAAGGGTCAGACCCGGCGTTGTCTTGGTAAGCAAGGGATTAGCTCCAGCTCCGACCGAAATCACTGCCAGGTCACACTCGAGCTGGAATTCGGACCCCGGGATGGGCACTGGCCGACGGCGGCCCGAGGCATCCGGTTCACCCAATTCCATTTTGAGACATTCCACCCCGGTAACCCGGCCTTTATCATCCCCGATAAATTTGGTCGGCGCGGTTAACAGGAAGAATTCGATGCCTTCTTCCTCGGCGTGATGAATCTCGGCTTCCCGGGCCGGCATCTCGGCTCGAGAACGGCGATAGACGATGCGCACCCGATCAGCCCCGAGGCGCATAGCTACCCGGGCCGAGTCCATGGCGACGTTGCCCGCCCCGAAGACCACGACATTTTTGCCCACCACGATCGGTGTATCATACTCCGGGAAGGCATAAGCCTTCATCAGGTTGGCCCGGGTGAGATATTCGTTGGCGGAATAGATGCCGATCAGGTTTTCGCCCGGGATATTGAGGAACATCGGCAGGCCCGCCCCAACTCCCAGGAAGACCGCGTCGAAGCCTTGTTCAAACAGTTCGTCCACGGTTTCGACCCGGCCGATGACGGCATTGGTAACAATCTTGACCCCAAGGCGTTCCAGATAATTACATTCGGAAGCGACGATCTCTTTGGGAAGCCGGAATTCGGGAATGCCATAGACCAGCACTCCACCCGGCGCATGTAGCGCCTCATAGACCGTCACTTCATGGCCCTTGAGGATCAGGTCACCAGCCACAGTTAGCCCCGCCGGCCCCGCGCCCACCACTGCCACTTTTTTACCGGTGGGGTCAGCCTTGGGTGGCAGCACCGGTTTTCCATAGAGGCGCTGATAATCCGCGGCAAACCGTTCCAGATTACCGATGGCCACCGGCTCTTCCTTTTTGCCCAGAATACACAAGCCCTCGCATTGGATTTCCTGGGGGCAGACCCGGCCACAGACCGCGGGCAGGGCATTCTTTTCCCAGAGTTTGCGAATGGCGCCGACAAAGTCACCATCGGCAATCAGTCTGACAAATCCGGGAATGTCGATCTCTACCGGACAGCCTTTGACGCAGCGGGGGTCCTTGCATTGGAGACAGCGACTGGCCTCCAGTTGGGCCAGTTCCGGGGTCAGTCCAAGGGGAACCTCATCAAAATTCCGGCGGCGGACCTGGGGGTCTTGTTCCGGCATCTTTTGTCGGGGAATCTTTTCTTTCTTTTCCTTTTTAGGTTTTTCTTCTTCCGCCATTATAGTCATCCTCCTGGGAATTCAAAAAGTTGTGGGTTTTGAGTTTTCAGTTCCGGGTCGTTGTTGGGAGGGCTTGGTCTTGAGCCCGCGATTTTACTCCAACTCGAAACTAGTGCTGATTGAAGCGGCGGCGGCCTTACTTGGCTTTAAACATCTCGTAGGACTGCTTTTCTTGTTCCAGATAAGATTGCAGCCGAGCCGTGAGTTCCTCAAAATCAACTTGGTGACCGTCAAATTCCGGCCCGTCAACGCAGGCAAATTTACGTTCGCCGCCGACCGTAACCCGGCAACAGCCACACATGCCTGTCCCGTCCACCATAATGGGATTGAGACTGACCAGGGTTTTGACATTATATTCCTTGGTCATCTTGCAGCAGAACTTCATCATCGGCACCGGTCCGATACAGACTGCCAGGCCAATGTCTTTATTATCTTCCAAAACCTTTTTGAGCATGTCAGTGACAAAGCCATGATGCCCATAGGAGCCGTCGTCGGTGCAGACGAAAAGCTCATGGGAGGCATTCCGCATGCGGTCTTCTAATATGAGCAGGTCTTTGGTGCGGGCGCCGATGATCGCGAAGACATGATTCCCGGCCTGTTTCAACCCCCGGGTAATGGGGTGCAGCACGGCCACGCCGGTACCGCCGCCCACGCAGACAACCTTGCCAACTTTTTCGACATGGGTGGGCTGACCCAGGGGACCGATGACATCCAGGAAGCCTTGCCCCACCTGTAGGGTCTTAAACAAGGCGGTGCTTTTACCGACTATCTGATAGATGATGTTGATCAGGCCTTTTTCCGGGTCGGTATCCGCCATGGTCAGGGGGATGCGCTCGCCAGTCTCATTGGCCCGCAAAATCACGAACTGTCCCGGCTTGGCCTTTTGGGCAATTTTGGGGGCGCGGATCCAATTACTGACCACCGTGCCCTCGGCCATCTCTTCTCGGGCAACTATTTCAAACATAAATCCTTCCTCCTTCTCGAGGTCTAGATATCATAAAAATAAGTTTTATGTTTTGGTCGTTAGTTTTTAAAGACAACAGGCCACCAGTTGGTGACCCCTTTGTTTTGTTCATTTTACTAATAACATACTGTGCTTGGGAAATTTAAAAAAGTAAAGATAATCCAGGGCAATTTTTAGATGCAGAGGCAAACCCGGTGGATGCAGATCTAAGACCCCCCGAAGGGAGCGGCGCTGGCCTAACCGGTTTCTCTGGGAAATGAGCTCCGGGGTCCGAAGTCCCCGGTACTCTAAGGGTAAGGCTAGTTTATCCGGATAAACAATTGGAAATAACAACTTGATTTTGGTGTTTATTAATAAAGTAGCTCCAGGCCCCGCAGGGCCTGGAGATTATCAACGGGCAATTAGAACAGGCCGACAACCTTACCGGTCTTGGTATCCACATCCACCCGCCGGAAGGCCGGGTCGGAGCTGGTGCCGGGCATCAGGCTGATGGCGCCGCATACCGGGCAGATGAACTTGGCGCCGCCGTATACCAAGAAGTCACGGACCGGCAATCTCCAGCCTTTAGGAGTCCCCTTCTTGGTCGGATCATGGGTCAGGCTCAAGTGGGTCTTCACCATCATGGTGGCGTACTCGTTGTACTTGGGATCCGCCTCGAATTTCTTGGCCTTGGCCGTGGCTTCGGGAGAGAAGTCCACGCCGTCGGCGCCGTAGACCTGCTCGGCGATGATTTCCACCCGCTGGCGCAGGGGCAGCTCATTGGGATAGAGGAACTTGAAATCAGGCTTTTCTTTGCAGGCATCCATAACAGCATCGGCGAACTCGAGGGCACCTTCGCCGCCGAACTGCCAATGCCGGGACACCGCCACCCGGGCGCCTTCCGCTTCGGCTACCCGGCGGATCAGCTGATGCTCTTCATCGGAATCGTAATGGAAAGCATTGATGCACACCACCGGTTTGATGCCGGATTTTTTAATGGTGCGGATGTGATGCGCCATGTTCTCCACCCCGTCTTCCAGCCATTTGAAGTTGGCGGGAGTAGCTTCAAAGTATTCTTTGGGAATCGGTTTTCCCGGCGGGCAGGGCAGAGCGCCGGCGTTGACCCCGTGGTGCTTCAAGCCCCGGACGGTGGTGGTAAGCACCGAGACATTTGGAATGAGGCCGCTGAAGCGGCATTTGACGTTCCAGAACTTCTCAAAGCCGATGTCAGCGCCAAAGCCGGACTCGGTGATGTGATAGTCAAAGAGCTTCAGACCGATCTGGTCGGCGACGATGGAGGACTGGCCTACGGCAATGTTGGCGAAGGGGCCGGCGTGCACGAAGCAAGGCTGCTTTTCCACTGTCTGCATCAGGGTGGGGTTGATGGAAGGCAACATCCAGGCGGTCATGGCGTTGCCCACTTCCAGGTCGCGGGTGGTGATGGGGTTGCCCTGCTTGTCATAGCACACCACGATGTTGTTCAGCCGTTCTTTAAGGTCAGGCAGAGAGGTGAACACCGAGAGGATGGCCATGACTTCCGAGGACACGGCGATGCCGAATGAGGACTTCATCATGAAGCCGTCCATCTTGCCGCCCATGCCGATGATGATGTTGCGCAGGGCCTGGGCACAGTAGTCCATGATCCAGCCCATTTCGAAGTTTTTGGGATCGATGTTCAGACGTTTCAGGTTCCGTTTGGCCAACTGCTCATCATTGTAGTTGAACTCGTGCTGCAGCCGGGAGGTAGCGGCCACCATGGCCAGGTTGTGGGCGTTCATGATGTTGTTGATGTCGCCGGTGAGACCCAGGGAAAACTCGGTCATGGGGATCAAGAGTGAGATGCCGCCACCGGCCGCGGTGCCCTTGATGTTCATGGTGGGGCCGCCAGAGGGTTGGCGGATGCAGCCGCCCACGTTGACGCCCCGTTTTCCCAAGCCCTCGATCAGGCCCATGGAAGTGGTGGATTTGCCTTCCCCCAGGGGAGTGGGAGTAATGGCGGTGACTTCGATGTACTTGCCGTCGGGTTTGTCTTTCAAACGCTCCAGACACTTCAGGTAGTCGACGCGGCCGATTTTTTGGCCGTAAGGGATGCGCTCCTCTTTGGGAATTTCGAGCTTTTCGCACATTTCGTCAAAGGGAATCATCTCCGCTTCGGCGATTTCGGCAATCTGCCAATCTTTCATTTTTACCGGATCATACTTCGCCATAAGAACTGCCTCCTTAAATTAGGTTAATTAAATATGGGCTTGCGATCTTTTTCCTGCTAAAAAATTACCCTTAGAATACAAAATCCCCAATATGCCGAGCAGTCAAATGTCAGACATATCTATCCTCCATCACTCCCTTCTCCCGGCCAATAAAACCAAAAAGGTTCAAAACTGACTTCATTATTTTTTTCACATTGCTCCCACTTATAAAAGGAAAAAAGATTTTTGTCAACTAATATTTTTATGTCCCATCTACTTTATTTATCTGGAATAATATGGGTTTAAACCATTGTTTAAAAACTGTCCGAGATATATGTATGTGAAGTTCTTAGCAATATTTGCGACCAGAATGAGCGCGCAAAATTTTCTATTTGACAGGTCAGGTGTTTATGTGAAAAATATTACTAATAGACAACTCCGGGGGGGTTAAGGGTCAAGAACTGGTCTGATTCCCTAAAATCTTTCGCAAAGACGTTTAAACCTCGATTTCCCCTGATAGATGGTCATGGAGCCAGGCTGCTTTAGAACTGGTGGTAAAAAACCAATGCGTATTAAGCCGAGACGGTTGGCTGCCAATTGGGAGGATTAAAACATGGAGCAGTTTGAAGGTCCATTTCTGTTGGTTGATCCCCAGCGCTGTGTAGGTTGCCACACCTGTGAGTTGGCCTGTGCCGCAGCGCATACCCAGGCCGGGAGTATCATTGGCGCGGTGCTGGCCCAGGAACGGCTGCACCGCCGCAATCGGGTGGTCCAAGTCGATGCAGTCAAGCTGCCGGTCCAATGTCGCCAGTGTCAGGATGCTCCTTGTGTGCGGGTCTGTCCCACCGGCGCCACTTATCGCACCGAAACCTATACCGCGGTCGATCAGGCCCGCTGCATTGGCTGTCGTCTGTGTATGATGGTCTGCCCCTTCGGGGCCATCCACGTCGCCACCACCACGGTCGCCGGGCAAGAGAAACGGGCCGCGTTCAAATGCGATCTGTGTGTTGATCGCCCGGAGGGTCCGGCCTGCGTGGCGGCCTGTCCTACCAGGGCGCTTAGTCTACGCTATCCGCAACGAGAAGCTGATCGGGCCAGTCAGGCCGCGGCCCGACAATTTTTAGAAGCTCTTGGCAGCCAGCCGCAACTGGGCAGCTAAAGCAAGGAGGGAGACTAGCATGGCGACCAGTGACAAAATCTTAAAGCGAAGCATTGATCCCAGTGTTCACCAGATGCTGGTACGGGCTGAAGGATTGGGGTTGGAGACCGCCTGGGACCGATATGAGGCCATGTTACCGGAATGTGGTTTCGGCGAACTGGGGGTTTGTTGTCGCAACTGTAATATGGGGCCGTGTCGCATCAGTCCTTTTGAGGATGCCGGGCCCAAGCAAGGGGTTTGCGGGGCTTCCGCCGACATCATCGTGGCCCGCAACCTGATCCGTATGATCGCTGCCGGCGCGGCGGCCCATTCCGATCATGGCCGCGACCTGGCCCACACCCTGCTGCTCACCGCCGAGGGCAAGGGGGGCGGATACGAGATCAGAGACGAGCAGAAGCTGCGGACTCTAGCCGCTGAATACAATATTGCCACCGAGGGCCGGGGCAAAGAAGAAATCGCTTTGGATCTAGCCCGGGCGGTTTATGCCGAGTTCGGCAAACAGGAAGGCCCGATTCAATTCAGCCGCCGGGCTCCCCAGAAACGGGTCGGCTTATGGCAGAAACTGGGGATTGACCCTCGCGGGGTGGACCGCGAAATCGTGGAAATTATGCACCGCACCCATATCGGGGTGGACAATGACCCGGTTAATCTGATCTTGCAGGGACTTAGAGCCTCGATCGCTGATGGCTGGGGCGGTTCGATGATCGCTACCGAGATCTCGGATGTCCTGTTCGGCACCCCCAAGCCCATCCGGTCTCTGGCCAACCTCGGGGTTCTCAAGGCGGACGAAGTCAATATCGTTGTTCATGGCCATGAACCGACCCTGTCGGAAATGATCGTCGCCGCCTGCCGTGATGCGGAAATGCTGGGCTTGGCCGCCAAGCTCGGGGCTCAAGGAATTAATGTGGTCGGCCTGTGCTGCACCGGCAATGAGGTGCTGATGCGGCACGGCATCCCTATGGTCGGTAATTTCCTGCAACAGGAACTGGCGGTGATCACCGGCGCAGTAGAAGCCATTATCGTCGATGTCCAGTGTATTATGCCGGCTTTGGGGAATCTGATCGGCTGCTTCCATACCAGGTTTATCTCCACTTCTCCCAAAGCCAAGTTTCCCGGCGCCACCCACATCGAATTTCATGAAGAACAGGCCTATGCCATTGCTAAGGAGATCGTCCGCATCGCGGTGGAAAATTATCGCTGGCGTAAACCTGGCCAGGTGGTGATCCCGAACGATAAGGTGGAATGCCTGGTCGGCTTCAGCACCGAGGCCATCCTGGAGGCCCTGGGGGGCAGCCTCGAGCCGCTCCTGGAACAAATCAAGTCCGGGGCCATTAAGGGTATCGCCGGGGTGGTGGGCTGCAATAATCCCAAAGTTCAGCACGATTTCGGCCATGTCAACCTGGTCCGGGAACTAATTAAAAACAATGTCCTGGTAGTGACCACCGGCTGCAATGCCATCGCCTGTGCCAAAGTCGGCCTGATGTTGCCGGAAGCCGCGGCCCAGGCCGGGGATGGACTTAAGGCGGTATGCCAGAGTTTAGGGATTCCTCCGGTATTGCATATGGGTTCCTGTGTGGACATCAGCCGCATCCTGACCGTTTGCGCCGCGGTGGCCAACGCCTTGGGAGTGGATATCAGTGATCTGCCGGTGGCCGGCGCCGCTCCGGAATGGATGAGTGAAAAGGCCGTCAGTATTGGGTCCTATGTGGTATCTTCCGGAATCTACACGGTTTTAGGTACCGTACCCCCGGTCCTGGGCAGCACCGTGGTGACCGAATTGTTGACCACCGGTGCTAAAGATGTAGTTGGTGCCACTTTTGCGGTAGAGCCGGATCCGGTTAAGGCGGCCCAACTGATGATCGGCCATATCGAGGACAAACGGACGGCTTTGGGCCTTTAAGAAGCTTGAGTGATTAACCTCTAAGTCTGATGATCCATCTGACCGTAAATGGACGGCCGGTAACCGTCCCGCAGGGCGCCCGGGTATTGCAAGCCGTGCGCGCCGCGGGCGTAGCTTTGCCGACCCTCTGTTATCATGAGGGGCTGGCACCCTATGGGGCCTGCCGGCTATGTATGGTGAGTCTATCTAGCCCCCCGCCTTCGAAACTGGTCGCCGCCTGCGTCCATCCCGCCGAAGACGGCATGATAGTAAACACCGAAACCCCGGAGGCGGTTACCGCCCGTCGTCTGGCGGTGGAATTTCTCCTCAGCCGCGCTTCGCAATCGGAAGTGATTAAGAAGTTGGCCGCGGCTATGGGAGTGAGAGAGTCCCGTTTTCCAGTCTCCCCCCCTGAGGGGGAAATGGAACTATGTGTGCTGTGCGGCCTCTGTGTGAGGGTCTGCCACGAGGCCATCGGCGCTTGCGCCATCGGCTTTGTGGGGCGGGGGGGTAACCGTAAAGTCGGCACCCCCTTTGAACTGCACAGCGAGGCTTGCCTCGGCTGCGGGGCCTGCGCTGAAATCTGTCCCACGGGTGCCATCCACATAGAGGATAGGGGGCATGCGCGGATTCTACACACCTGGCATACCCAGGTGGAACTACATCCCTGCCCCCGCTGCGGTCGGTTCTTTGCCCCCCAAAAAATGGCCTTTCTTGCGGAGCAATTTCCGGAAATTGATTCCCTGTGGCACTTATGTCCAACCTGTCGCCAGCAGCTGACCGCCCAGCAATGGGTTGAACAGGCATGCCCTGGCCGATCTTGACATTTATGAAACCTCAAACCGGGAAGGTCATTTAGGGCCGTCGCTGGAGGTTAAAAGGCCTCAGTTTACCTGCGATTTTTCCGTAAAGGCCAGAGCTGCTCAGGAAAAAAGCATTGACAAACCAGCTATTTCAGGGTTAGATAAAAAAACCTTTCGTGATCAGCAGCCAAAGGTATCTTTACTCCAGGGACTAATTTCGTTTCTAAGGAGGCCGGCAATGGCAGAATTGCTGCAAGTAACTGATACAAACTTTGAGAATGAAATCCTCAAATCCGAGGTCCCGGCACTGGTGGATTTTTGGGCGGCCTGGTGTGGCCCCTGTCGGGCTATCGCCCCGGTAGTGGAAGAACTGGCCAAGGATTATGCCGGTAAATTAAAAGTCGCCAAGATGAATGTCGATGAAAATTCCCAAACTCCGGCGAAATATGGCATTCGGGCTATCCCCACCCTGATTCTATTCAAAGATGGCAATGTCGCCGATCAGATCACCGGGGCAGTGTCGAAATCCCAGATCGAGAATGCCATTAAAAAGATGCTCTAGACCTTAATTTTACCCTTTTCCTTTAGTAATTATGAAATCCTGTGATTACGATTTGGTTATTGTGGGCGGTGGTCCAGCCGGACTTACAGCCGGAATTTATGCGGGTCGGGCCCGAATTAAGACCGTATTGATCGAAAAATTAATCACCGGCGGCCAGGTGATGACCAGCGAACTGGTAGAAAATTATCCCGGCTTCCCGGATGGAGTCAGCGGCTTCGAATTGAGTCAGCGGATGCGGGATCAGGCTGAACGGTTCGGTTTGGAAATCATCAATGACGAAGTGCTGGAACTGAAACCCGGAGACCCTTGCCATACTTTGGTCTTGGCGGAACAACAATTGACCTGCCAGGCAGTGATCATTGCCAGCGGGGTTAAACCCAACCAACTGGGGATTCCGGGAGAGGAGGCCCTGACCGGCAGGGGTGTAAGCTATTGTGCCACCTGTGATGGAGCCTTATATCGGGATGAAGTAATTGCCGGAGTCGGTGGCGGCGATACCGCTCTCCAGGATTCGATCTTCCTTACTCGTTTTGCCCAAAAAGTGCATCTGATTCATCGTCGTGATGCCTTTCGGGGTTCCAAGATTTTGCAGGAACGGGTGCTGGCCAATGACAAAATTGAGGTGCATTGGGATACCGTAGTCCAGGAAATTCAGGGAGACAAGTCAGTCCAGGCGGTGCGCCTGAAAAATGTCAAGACCGGCCAGGAAAGCACTTTGCCGGTCAGCGGCGTCTTCCTGTGGGTGGGCATAACCCCTGCTACGACCTGGCTTCGGGATGTTTTAGACTTAGATGATTGGGGTTTTATTATTACTGATGACGAAATGGCCACCAACCGGCCTGGCATCTTCGCTGCCGGAGATGTCCGGTCCAAAATGCTACGTCAGATTTCTACCGCGGTGGGAGACGGGGCTACGGCCACGTTTGCAGTGGAAAAATATTTAGAACACCGCCAGACGAGGTAATCTGCCATGCAAAAGGACATCTTAATCAAGGTAATGGTGCTCCTGGCCTTTAGTGGTTTGATCGGGGGGTGTAGTTGGGTTGGCAGTCTGTTCGGCAGCAAGAAACAGGAAAAGCCTCCGGAAGTCCTGGCTCAGGAGGGTATAAAAAAATTAAAAAAGAAAGATTATGACGAGGCCATCGATGCCTTTGAAAAGCTAAAGGATCGCTATCCTTACAGTGATCAGGCGTTGCTGGCCGAAATCAAGGTGGCAGACGCCAAATTTTACAAGCGTAATTATGATGAGGCCCTGGAAGCTTACAAAAGTTTTGAGACACTGCACCCCACTAATAATGCCATCCCCTACGTCATTTTCCAGCAAGGCATGTGCTATTATCGGCAGCGCTCCACTATTGATCGGGACCAGACTTTCACGGCCAAAGCCCTACAGGAATTCCGGCGTCTGAAACAGAAGTTCCCTCAATGCCAATATATGCCCAAGGCCGACGAGTACATCCAAAAATGTCTCCTGGACCTGGCCGAACATGAGTTTTACGTCGGGGAATTTTATTTTAAAACCAAGCATTATGAGTCGGCCCTGGATCGTTTTCAGACCGTTGAGCAAGAATATCCCGATTACCCCAAGATGGCGCAGGTCAAAAAATATATTGCCGAGTGCCAAAAAATCCTGGCCACTCCCGAGAAGAAGCCGGAGGGCGGGATCCTGTCCTATTTCACTTATCTGTTTGATGCTGATTGGTAAACTGGATTTTTGCTCAATTCCCGGTCGTTGAAGATCAAGGCCCTTTAATTTTCACCTGACATGCAGGCGTAGGTCGTTTCTTCTCGGCCGTAATTATTACTTGGGTCGGCCCTCCCCTCAAATTAACCTTTTAAATGCTCCGGGTGTGTATCTTCTTGACAAAATATTTAGTCATAATTATATTATATTTGATCCCAAGGAGCCAGGAAAGCTGGGGTCAAGGCCATAAACCGGAGTGGATCGGAGACAACGGCCGGCTTGAGAAATTCTCTTTTAGCGGAGAGCCAGACAGAGGGGTTTGCAAGGTATTTCTAGTAAGGAAATGCAATCAACCCCGCTCAGCATCTCCGGGAGTTAATAAAGAGAATAACGGGCAGGTTGATCAGAAGAACGCAACGGAAGTCGGTCAGATAACCAGTGATCCCCGGGTTACTTGGGATCAATTTTAGGGGGGCGTGATCACGCCCCCCTATTTTTGGGGTTATAGTTAGCCGCGATGGGCATGCGCCGGCCCATGCCAAAGGCCTTGCTGGTCACTTTCAGTCCAGGGGCTGCCTGGCGTCTCTTATACTCATTACGATCAACGGTGCGAATCACCCAGTGCACCACTTCCGGGTCATAATTAAGATTAATAATGTCCTGGGCTGAGTATTTCTCAGTAAGATAGTAATGCAGGATCTGATCCAGCAGGTCGTAAGGCGGCAAGGTATCCTGATCTTTCTGATCCGGTTTTAATTCCGCCGAGGGCGCTTTGGTCAGGATCGGCGCTGGAATAATTTCTGCCGCGCGGTTGATATAATGCCCCAGTTGATAGACCATGGTCTTGGGGACATCGGCAAGGACCGCCAAACCGCCGCTCATATCCCCGTACAGGGTGCAGTAGCCCACCGCCAGTTCACTTTTGTTTCCGGTAGAAAGTACCAGATAGCCATACTGGTTGGACAGGGCCATCAAGATATTGCCCCGGATCCGGGCCTGGATATTCTCCAGCGTTACATTGATCTCCTCAACCGGCAAATGGAGACTCAGAGTGTCAAGATATGATCGATATATGGTAGCAATGGGGATCACCTTAAATTCAATCCCCAGGTTCTCAGCCAGTTTGCGGGCATCGGCCAGACTGGCCGGGGAAGAATAGGGAGAGGGCATGGCCACTCCCAGCACATTCTCCCTGCCCAGGGCCTGCGCTGCCAGACAACAGGTGACCGCTGAGTCGATGCCGCCGGACAGACCCACCACCGCCCGGCTAAAGTCACATTTTCGGAGATAATCCCGGGTCCCTAAAATCAGGGCCTGATAAACGCTGGCGATCGGTTCCTGAGGGACAAAAGGCCGCGGGCTGGCCCCTGCCTCGATGTCGATAGTGACCACTTCCTCCTGAAAGGCGGGCAGCACGCTCAGGAGCTCCCCGGCCCGGTCCAGAACCAGACTGCGGCCATCAAAGATCAATTCATCGTTTCCCCCCACCTGATTCACATAAATAAGAGGCAGTTGGTATTGTTCAGCATGGTGGCGAAGCAGTTGATAGCGGGTGGCCTCTTTGTCCACCTGAAACGGCGAGGCGGCAATATTGATCAACAGCGTGGCCCCCTTCTGGGCCAGAACCTTTAACGGATCAACCGGATAAAGTTGGCGGGACCACGATTCTGGTCCATACCAGGCGTCCTCACAGATGGAGATCCCCAGCCTCTGATCTTTAAAAGGGCAGACCTGCACCTCCCCCGCAGCTTCAAAATATCTGGTTTCGTCAAAAACATCATAGGTGGGCAGCAAAGATTTGTGTTGGTGGCAGATTGTTTTTCCCTGATAAATTACCAGGGCAGAATTGCACAGCGGCTTTCCTGAATCCCGGTCGGAGGGCCAAGGCGTGCCGACCAGGATGGCTGAACCGGGGTAGCCAGTTGAGGCCTTTAACAGCTCCTGTATGGCTGACCGAACCGCGGCAATCAGGCTGGGTTTCTCCAACAGATCCCGGGGCGGGTAGCCTACCAGAAATAACTCCGGAAACACCAGGAGGTCAGATTGAGAGCTGAATCGGGGCCAGAGGTCCAAAATTTTTTGTAGATTTCCCGCGACATCGCCGACTACCGGGTTTAATTGGGCAAGGGTAATTTTCATAAATTTAAGATGAAAGCGGCAGGAAAAAATCTCTTGGAAAGAAGGGCAGGAGGCCGGCGGTGTCTGGCCCCCCCTCTCAAATTAACCTGTTAAATGCTCGGAGTAATAATATTCAACTCTTACCAGAAAGTATTTTCAACCTAAGAGCTGAACTTTTATTTTGGCGAACTGGACGGACTGGAATTCTGTTCTTTTACTTTGGCTACCAGCTTGGGCGGCGGCCAGTCTTTGAGGACCTCTACGGCTTGCTGCAATTGCGGATCCTCCTTTAGTTCCTCCGGGCTGATCGGCGCGGTCCAGGGTTTATCGGTCAGGCCCTTTTTCTGCATCCGCCGTTCCAGTGCTTGTTGCCGCAGAGCCTCGAGGCTTTTGCCCTCGGGGATAGGAGTGGCTTCGACTACCAGGTCAGGAATAATCCCCTTGTCTTGGATAGAGTGCCCTAAGGGAGTAAAATAATGAGCCGTAGTTAATTTCAGGGCTGAGCCATCCTCTAAGGGGACGATAGTCTGGACCGAGCCCTTGCCAAAACTTTTGGTCCCAATGATCAGACCCCGCTTATGATCCTGCACCGCTCCAGCAACAATCTCCGAGGCTGAGGCACTGCCTTCATTGATCAGCACCACCAGCGGAAATGATTCCGCGCCGTTGCCCGACCCTGGTTCGGCATAAAAGCGCATCAGTTGACTGTTGTCCCGGCCTTCGGTATAGACGATCAGACCCTTGGCGAGGAATTCATCAGCCACGCGGACGGCTTGGTCTAAAAGGCCGCCGGGGTCATTGCGCAGATCCAGAATCAGTCCCTGGAACGGTTTGAGGCGGGTTTGCAAGGCTTTGATCGCTTTTTGCAGGTCTTTTTCGGTCTGATCCTGGAAGTTGGTGATCCGGATGTAACCGATACCCTCGTCCAGATAACGGGCCTTCACACTGCGAATGGGAATAATATCTCGGGTTAAGGTATAGTTTTTGGGCGCTTTTAAACCCTCCCGCATAATGGTCAGGGTAACTCGCGAACCTTTGGGTCCCCGAATCTTTTTAACCGCTTCCATCAGGGACAAGTTCTTGGTACTGGCGCCATTGATCTTGACAATCCGATCGCCGGCCTGGATTCCGGCCCGGTAGGCCGGGGTGCCCTCAATCGGTGAGACCACGATTAACAGGCTGTCCTTCATGGTTATCTCGATACCAATGCCGCTGAACTGTCCTCGGGTCTCAATCTGTAATTCCCGGAATTCCTCCGGAGTCATGAAGGAGGAATGCGAATCCAGAGTTCCCACGACGCCTCGAATGGAGCCATAGATTAAATTTTTGATATCCCGGGGTTCTACATACTGGTCCTTGATAATGCTCAGGGCTTCAGAAAAAACCGGCAGTTTATCAAAAGAGTCTTCACTTTGGCCCCAGCCTACTCCAGTCAGAAGCAGTAATAGCAACCCGGTGGCCAGGACCCGGCTGAGGCAGCATCGTTCTGTTCTGCCCCAATCTTCCGCAGCTTTTCTCGCCCAGATGGTGAGATGCATAATTCTTTTTACCCTTAAAAAAAATCCCGGTGATAATAATTTATTAGACATACAGAGGTGCCGGAACAGCCTCATTTACCCCGGGCACCCGAGGGGAGGTTGGCCGACGGCTGCTCTACAACTAAACTTCCTTCCAGTCCCAAGAGTTTGAGGGCCTGGAGGATCAGGGGATCTTTAACCAGATCCTTGGCATTTAAAATCTCTCTGGGCTGCGTTAATTCCAGATCCCCCGCAGCCTTCTCAATCTTAGAGCTTTGGCTGGTTATCCCCATAATCTTGGGCTCCAAGCCTTTGTCCTGAATAATGTGACCGCTGGGCGTGAAGCAATGGGCCACAGTAAAAATTAAGGCAGAGCCATCTTTTAGAGGAAATACTTTATGCACTGCCCCGTCACCAAAGGTTTTAAATCCTAATAGCAATGCCCCGTACTGGTCCTGGAGAGCTCCGGCCAGAATCTCCGCGGCTCGGGCGGTGCCCCCATCCACCAGGACCACGAGAGGTATATTTCTTAAAAGCCGCTCTTTTTTCTGACCATAACGGGGCTGGGGGGCTTCCTGATGCCGGCCCCTGGTGTAGAATACCATCGAGTCGCCGATAAATACCGAGGCGCTGGCAATCGCCTGCTCCAAACTGCCGCCTGCCGTGTTGCGCAGGTCGAGGATCACACCTTTGACCGGTGGTCGGCGTTTGACAATTTTTCTTATAATCCGTTCCAATTCATCCGCGGTCCGGTCGTTAAAATATTTCAGGCGCAGATAATCATAATCATTTTCCAGAGTGTAATGGCTGAGACTGACCGGACTTAGCTTTTCCAACTTGATGGATATGTCCTGGGGTTTAATCATTCCGTTGCGAATTATCTGTAAATCGATGGTCGATCCCGGTACTCCTTGCAGAAGTCTGGCCGCCTCCATGGTAGTCAGGTCTCTGACCATCTGATTGTTGATTTTGAGAATATGGTCGCCGGCTCTGATCCCGGCCCGCCAGGCCGGACCGCCTTCCAAAGGAGCAACAACAGTTAACACCTTATTCTTAAAGGTTAATTCCACTCCCACCTGGCCGATCGGCCCTTTGTTCCCGGCCTGCATCTGTTGATAATCCGTGGGAGTTAAAAACGACGAACTGGGATCTAAGGACATAACCATGCCGCGAATAGCGCCATAGATCAGATTTGCATCCTTCTTCTGGCCCACATACTTATTGTCGACTTCGTAAAGCGCCTCCATCAGGAGCCGCAGCTGGGCATAGGTCTGAGTGGAGGCAGCCTGAGCCGGGGGTGAGCAGGTCACACTCCAGAGGCCCACCACCAGGAAGATTAAACCCAAACTGAAAGTAGACATCCGGAGAACGGTACGACGACAGGATCTTGGATTCATTTGATTACCTGGTACAATCCCAGGTGCTTTTGCCTGGTTTTATTTTTCAGGACTTGACGGGCGGCATTGCGTATATCTATGGGCATCAGGCCAAAATGTTCTAGCAGATCACGGGGTTTGCCGGAAATCCCAAACACGTCCTTAATGCCGACCCGTTGCAGCGGCACAGGACAATGTTCAGCCAGAACTTCGCTCACTGCACTGCCCAAGCCGCCGGTTACCAGGTGTTCTTCGGCGGTCACCAGAGCCCCGGTTTTTTGGGCCGACGCCACCACCAGTTCCCAATCCAGGGGTTTGAGGGTGGACAAATTGATGACTCGGGCCGAAATCCCCTCGGCGGCTAGCAATTCCGCGGCCTCCAAACAATGGTGCACCATTAAACCTATGCCGGCCAGACAGAGGTCGTCGCCTTCTCGCAGAATTGACCCCTTACCCAGGGTAAAACAGTATTCTGAATCATAAATCACCGGGAAGGGAATCCGGGAAGTGCGCATATACACCGGCCCCTGATAGTTTATCGCCCATTCGATCATCCGGCGGACTTCAATGCCATCCGCCGGCACCAGAACCACCATATTGGGGATAATCCGCATCAAGGCCAGGTCTTCAATGGCCTGGTGCGAGCCGCCATCCTCACCTACAGTGACTCCGCCGTGGCTGGCAACGATTTTGACATTCAGGCTGGCATAAGCGATGGTCTGTCGGATCTGCTCCCAGCCCCGGCCGGTGGCAAATATGGCGAAAGTACTGGCAAAGGGAATTTTGCCGCTCACCGCCAACCCGGCCGCGGTTCCCATCAGGTCCTGTTCCGCAATCCCCATATTAAAAAAGCGGTCCTGAAAAACCTTGGCAAACCGCTGGGTATTGGTGGAACCGGACAAATCGGCATCCAGGGCCACGATCTCTTTGTGTTTTTCCCCTAATTCGGCCAGGGCCTTGCCGTATTCTACCCTGGTGCTAAGTTTTTCCAATACTATACTCCTTGGGGTGCTTAACCGGATGGTTTAATAGGCACCGAGCTCTTTGAGGGCAATAGCCAGTTCTTCATCAGTGGGGGCGACACCGTGATATTCTACTTTATTTTCAAAGATGGATACACCTTTCCCCTTGATGGTGGAGGCAATGATGATACTGGGGCGGTCCTTGACCTCTTCGGCGGCATCCAAGGCCTCGAGAATTTGAGCCAAATTATGGCCGTCGATTTCTATGGTCTGCCAGCCAAAAGCTTGCCATTTCTGGGTCAGCGGTTCAATATTCATAATATCTTCCACCTTGCCATCGATTTGCAGCTTATTGTTATCCAGCAGTGCCGTAACATTATGCAGTTTAAAATGGGCGGCGGACATTGCAGCTTCCCAGATCTGGCCTTCTTGGACCTCGCCATCACCCAACAGGACATAGACCCGGATCGGCAGGCCATCAAGCCTGGCCGCCAAGGCCATGCCATTGGCCACTGACAAGCCCTGTCCCAGAGAGCCGCTGCAGACTTCGACGCCAGGAGTAGCGCTACAATCGGGATGCCCTTGCAGGCAACTGCCGAATTTCCTCAAGGTCAGCAACTCTTCCCGATCAAAAAACCCCAGCCGCGACAATACCGCATAATAAGCTGGGGCCGCATGACCCTTGGAAAGCACAAAACGATCCCGCCGAACCCACTTAGGGTTGAAAGGATCAAGGTTAATTTTGCCAAAGAACAGGGCCACCAAGAGATCAGTGGCTGAAAGGGAGCCACCCGTATGGCCCGAGCCGGCCGCATTCAACATAGTCACCACATCAATTCGGACCTGTCGGGCGATCTCCTCCAGCTTGCCAATATCTCTTATTTTCTCCATATCTAATGGGCCTGGCCATCTCCCAGGGCCGGCACAGGACGGGAGTTTCTACCCCCTGACTTACCTTTCTCATCTACCCTAGTATGGCTATTATGGATGATTATTATATATTTATAGGTAGCATAATCGAAAATTTTCCGCAAGGGATAACCCGGAACAAAATTCCGGTGACGGATCAACTCTGATGCTCCGCGGCTCTCAGACCCTCCTAAGTCTGCCTAAAGCTAGCCGGGGAACCTGGAATTAACTTTTGCTTGATCATAATACTCTCCTCCGGGGCAATTCATTGGGAAACTTCAAGGATAAATTAAAATGGCGGGAAAAGCCATTGCCTTTTAGCCGAGGTGGTGTAATAATTTCAGGGTAGCCTAAACAATCTGCCCATTTAAGGAGCAACTTATGGCCCTGACTCCTGAACAGGTCAACTATGTGGCGCATCTGGCCCGGCTGACTCTGACTCCGGCTGAAGTAGAGCTGTTTACCCGGCAACTAAATGATATCCTTGACCATGTAGAAAAATTAAATGAATTGGATACCACGGGCGTGCCGCCCATGGCCCATGTCTTAGCGATTAGCAACGCCTTTCGGGCCGATGCCGTGAATGACAGTCTGCCTTTAGAGCAGTCTCTGCAAAACGCCCCGGCCCAGGAACGCGGTGGTTTCCTGGTGCCCCGGGTCATTTGATCTGATAATCAACCATAACCAACACGGAGCTGATATTTGATGTCGGAACCCCTATATTCTCTTACCATCGGGCAGATGTCCCCCCTGCTGCAGCGCGGGGAAGTGTCGCCCGAAGAAATTACCCAGGCCTTATTAGACCGCATTGCCAAGCTGGATGGCCAGCTCAACAGTTATCTGACGGTAGACTCTGAAGGGGCTCTGGCTCAAGCCCGCCAGGCTGCGGTACGTCTGCGTCAGGGGGATGCCACCCCCTTAACTGGCATACCCCTGGCTGTGAAGGATATTATCATCACCCAAGGGCTACGCACCACCTGTGCCTCCCGCATATTGGAAAACTTTGTGCCGCCTTACGATGCCAGGGTCAGTGCCAAACTGCGGCAGGCTGGCGCCGTTTTTCTGGGCAAAACCAACATGGATGAATTCGCTATGGGTTCCTCCAATGAGAATTCCGCCTTTGGGGTGGCTCGGAACCCCTGGAACCGAGATCATATCCCTGGAGGCTCCAGCGGCGGCTCGGCTGCGGCCGTAGCCGCAGATTTATGCCTGGGCTCGGTGGCCTCCGATACCGGCGGCTCCATCCGCCAACCCGCGGCGCATTGCGGCGTGGTGGGCCTTAAACCCACCTATGGCCGGGTGTCCCGCTTCGGACTGGTAGCCTTTGGGTCCTCGCTGGATCAGATCGGCACCATCACCAAAGATGTGACCGATTGCGCCCTGCTGCTGCAGGCTATTGCCGGTTATGACCCCCAAGATTCCACTTCGGTGAACCTGCCGGTGCCTGACTATACCTTGAGTTTAAACCAGGATATCAGCGGTCTGAAAATCGGAGTGCCCCGGGAGTACTATGGGGCCGGGGTCGATCCGGAAGTGGAAGGTGCGGTCCGACAAGCCCTGGAGACCCTGATGCAATTAGGGGCGGAGTTGGTGGAGATCAGTCTGCCTCACAGCGAATATGTGGTGGCAACCTATTATCTGATTGCTCCGGCCGAAGCCAGCTCTAATCTGGCCCGCTATGACGGGGTCAAATACGGCTATCGCGATCCTGAGGCCCAAGCTCTGCTGGAAATGTATACTCATACCCGCTCCCAGGGATTTGGGGCCGAGGTCCGGCGGCGAATCATGCTGGGCACCTATGCCCTGTCCGCCGGTTATTACGAACACTATTACCAGAAGGCCTCCCAGGTGCGCACTCTGATCCGGCGGGATTTTGAGGCGGCCCTGGACCAATGTGCGGTCTTGGCCACGCCGGTGGCCCCGACTCCGGCCTTTCGCATCGGCGATAAAGTCGATGATCCGTTGGCCATGTATATGTCGGATATCTTTACCTTATCAGCCAACCTGGCCGGAATTCCCGGTATTTCGGTGCCTTGCGGCCTGAGCTCCCAGGGCCTGCCCATCGGCCTGCAACTGCTGGGCCGTCATTTCGATGAGCCGACCCTAATCAAAGTCGCCCACGCCTTCGAACGGCATTCTGACTTCCATAATGCCAAGCCGCCGCTGTAAGCACATCTTACCACTAGCGAGATGACTTGCCCCTGGGTAATCAGGAGGGCCTGTTCCATCCAGACGAATGGCTCGGAATACCACCTCGGATGACTATATGAAGTTAACCATTTTAGTGGATAATAACACCTTGATTGACCGGTATTTCCTGGGAGAGCCGGGACTATCAATATTTATTGAGGAAGACGGCCAGCGCCTGCTGTTGGATGTGGGGTATTCGGAGGTTTTTTTAATCAATGCCCAAAAAATGGGCCTGGACCTGCGGTTTCTTGACTACGTGGTGCTGTCCCATGGCCACCTGGACCACACCTGGGGATTGGACCCATTGATCCGACTGTATTCCGAAGCAGCCATCGAGGGGTTGCCGCATCATCGGCCGGTAATCGTTGGCCATCCCCAGGTCTTCCAGACCAAAATTCTGTCCGGCTTGCCGGAAATCGGCTCGCTGCTGGCCGAATCCAAGCTGGCGCATCATTTCCCACTCCGGCTTTCCCGCTCCCCGGTACCTTTGACGGAGCGTTTACTCTTCCTGGGCGAAATCGAGCGGCGCTTCGATTTTGAGGCGTCCCAGCCGCTTGGCGAGGTCGAACGGGGGCAGAGCCGGGAACCCGATTTTTTGCCGGATGACTCCGCTTTGGCTTATAAATCGCCCCGGGGGCTGGTGGTCATCGTCGGCTGCGCCCATTCCGGCATCTGCAACACGGTGGAATATGCCCGTCAGGTTTGCAATGAAGCGCGGGTGCTGGATATTATCGGCGGCTTCCATCTGCTCAATCCTACTGAGGAGCGGTTAGAACAGACCGCAGCTTATCTCGCCCAACTTGGCTTGAAAGCGCTACACGCCTGCCATTGCACTGACCTCAGGTCCAAGCTCGCCCTCTCCCGGGCTGCCCCTCTCCAGGAAGTGGGGGTGGGGTTGCAATTGAATTACCCTAGTCTTTCCAACTTTTTAAATAACGGCTAGTCTGGTTAATTCAGGGTTGACCCCCCCAGAGCTATATCGGCACCGGGGTAGTGATTGCTTGTTTGGTAGATCTGGCTCGCCTGTCGGTGTATGGCACTCATATGGCTGGGGCCGCAACCGCAGTTAATCTGTCTTATCTTGTAGCCGCCCCTCTGTCCGCCTTTTCTGGAACTTTCCTGGGAAACCGGTTGCTAAAAAAAGTAACTCTGGATATGATTCAAATCTTGGTGGCGGTGATGCTGTTGCTGATTGCTGTGGGTTTAGGAACCGGTATTATCTGATGGAATAAGAGTGATATTTCCAAATGCATGTCGTGGAAGCCATTTTTTTAGGTCTTATCCAGGGGATTACGGAATTTTTACCAATTTCCAGCTCCGGCCACCTGGCCCTGTTAGAGCATTTCCTGGGGATTAGAGAAGCCGGATTGGGGTTTGATATTATTTTGCATGTTGGGACCCTGGTAGCCCTGGTGGCCTATTTCTGGCCGGAATGGTGGGCCATGGGGCAAGCCCTGTTCAAACCCGCGCGGCACAACCGCTTTGAGCGGCGGTTGTTCTGGTACCTGGTTCTGGGCACCATCCCGGGAGGGCTTGCTGGTTTTCTTTTGGAAGAGCAGGCCGAGACTATATTCCGCAGCCCGATCCAGGTTGCCATTTTGTTGGGCTCAGTCGGCATTTTGCTGATCATAGCCGAAAAGTTGGCCAAGCATAAACGGCAACTGCCGGGCCTGACCGTCAAAGATGCTCTGTGCATCGGTCTGTCCCAGGCCTTGGCAATCATGCCCGGCGTGTCCCGCAGCGGCATTACTATAACCACCGGGCTGTTTCTCGGTCTGACCCGGGATACCGCGGCCCGTTTTTCTTTTCTGCTGTCGACCCCGATTATTTTGGGCGCCGGACTGCTGCATATCATCAAAATCATCAATGGCGGCGTTGATAACTTTCATTTGTTGCCCTATAGCCTGGGGTTTGCCGCGGCGGTGCTCTCCAGCTATCTGACCATTAAATATCTACTCCGATTTTTGCAACAACACACCTTCATGGTATTTGCCGGTTATCGCCTCATAGCCGCAATAGCAGCGCTGGTCCTGATTTATTTTGGGGTTGGCGGTCATTAGAGAACTCCGGCGTTCGCTTCCAGAAGCAAGAGACGGATGACAAATTGCTTGACATCTAGTCCTGATCAGCACAGAATATTTAATTGTGATAAATTTTACGAAATCTCTTCTAAAGAACCTGATTAGCCACCAGAAGCGGGAGAGGATATTAGTCCCCTCAAGTTTAAAAGCAAAGGAGTACCCATGCTTTTACAAAAAACCTTGACCAAAAGCCCTCGACTGGAGGCCTGGGTCGAACTGCTGGAGTTGACCAGCGGCCTGTTTCTGCTGCTGTTCTTGCAGTTCCATATTATCGCGGTCTCCTATATTATTTTCGGGCCTGAAGCTTTTGATCAGAAATCAGCGGCAATGGATGCCTACTATCTTTCCTACATAGGCATTCCTCTAATAATTATCGCAATTATTGGCCACGGGATTATCGCCCTGCGCAAAGCTCCCTGGAGGTTTCAGGAGATGCAAATCGTCTGGCAGCATTCCCGGCGTTTGGCCCACATTGATACCTGGTTCTGGGTGGTGCAGATCGTCACTGGTATGGCCATTCTGATTTTAGCCACCGTCCACATCGTTATCGGCCTTAAGGATTGGCCCATCGAAGCGGTCCGGGCCGCCGCCCATGTGCAATCCCCGCAATTCCTGGTCTACCTGTTGTTGCTGGTGGTGGCGGAAACCCATGCCATGGTCGGGCTATATCGCATTTTCGTCAAATGGGGCTGGCTGCCCCGACGCCAAGTGGCCCGCTATCTGATCTATATCGGGATATTTTTTGTGACCTTAGGGATGGTGGCCTTGCTGGTCTTCCTGTTCTTGGTTTCGGCCGGAGGTGCGCAATGAAGTGGCAAGAGGTGCATATTACTGATGTATTGGTCATTGGCGCTGGTCTGGCCGGGGAACGAGTGGCTATCGAGGCGGCTATGCACGGACATGAGACCACTATCCTGAGCCTGGTGCCTCCCCGGCGTTCCCACAGTACCGCAGCCCAAGGCGGCATGCAGGCATCGTTAGCCAACGTCGCCATGGGCTACGGCGACAATGCCGATATTCATTTTGAGGACACCGTCAAAGGCTCGGACTGGGGGGCAGAGCAAGATGTGGTGCGCCGGTTTGTCAATCTGGCTCCGATTGCGGTCCGCCAACTGGCCCATTGGGGAGTGCCCTGGACCCGGGTGGTGCCAGGTAAAAAAACCTTGCCGAGCGGCACCGAAATCGAGGATCTGGCGGAAAAAGAAGGGCTCATCGCCCAGCGGGCCTTTGGCGGCACCGCCAAATGGCGGACCTGCTATGCCGCGGATGGTACCGGACATGTCCTGCAGTATGCCATGGACTCTGTAGTGGTCAAATTAGGGGTCACGGTGCATGACCGCATGGAAGCGGTTAGCCTGATTCACGATGGCGAAAATTGTTATGGCTGTATAGCTCGTTGCCTGCGCAGCGGCCGCCTCCGCGCCTATCTGGCCAAGGCCACGGTCATTGCCACCGGCGGCTACGGCCGCATCTACGGCACTTCCACCAACGCGGTGATTAATGAGGGCACTGGCATGGCCATTGCTCTGGACACTGGGGTGGTGCCTCTGGGTAACATGGAGGCGGTGCAATTCCATCCTACCGGGATCGTCCCCACCAACATCCTGGTCACCGAGGGCTGCCGCGGCGATGGCGGTTATCTGTTGGATAAGAACCTGCACCGCTTCATGCCTGATTACGAGCCGGCGAAAAAGGAGTTGGCCAGCCGGGACGTGGTCAGCCGACGGATGACTTATCATATCCGCCAGGGCTTCGGGGTCGAAAGCCCTTACGGACCTCATCTGTGGCTGGATATCCGCCATCTGGGCCCGGAGCATATCCATACCAATCTGCGCGAGGTGGCCTCCATCTGTAAAAATTTCCTGGACATTGACCCGGTCGATTCCCTTATTCCAGTGGTCCCCACCCAACACTACTCCATGGGCGGCGTGCGGACCAATAAAGACGGCGACGCCTATGGCCTCAAGGGGCTATTTGCTGCGGGAGAATCCGCTTGTTGGGATTTGCATGGTTTTAACCGGTTAGGCGGCAACTCCCTGGCCGAGACCGTGGTAATGGGCATGGTGGTCGGCATGCGGGTGGCCGAGTACGTCCGAGAGGCCCCTCTGAACTTCACCCCGAGATTGGTCAGTGATGCCGCGGCTAAACAGGAAGCTCGCATCGAGGCCCTCCTGTCCAATAAACAGGGGGAAGAGTATGTTTATGAGTTGCGTCGCCGGATGGAAGAGACCCTGCTGGAAAATGTCGGCATCTTCCGGGACCATGCCAAGCTTGAGCACGCGGTGGAGGTTTTGAAAGATCTACATGCCCGCTCTTATCGGATCAGACTGCGCTCCAACGGCCTGGGGCCCAACCCCGAAGTCGGGGCCGCGCTGCGGCTGCCGGGGATGCTCAAGCTGGCCCTCTGCATTGCCTACGGAGCCTTAAAACGCACCGAAAGTCGGGGCAGTCATTACCGCGAAGACTACCCCCAACGGGATGATACCAATTGGCTCAAACGCACCCTGGCCTACTGGCCGGAAGGCGCGGAACTGCCTGAACTGAAATACGAACCGGTGACCATCATAGAATTGCCCCCGGGCGAACGGGGCTACGGTGAAACGGTTAGATCCACCGGAGTTACGATGGGCGAATAGGAGGCAAGTCCCATGTCGAATCGCACCCTGACCTTCAGCATCTTTCGCTACAATCCCGCCACTCCGGAAATCAAGCCCCGGATGCAGGATTTCCAGTTGGATGAGACCGCGGATATGAGCGTCTTCATCGCCCTCAACCGCCTGCGGGAGGAGCAGGATCCCTCCCTGATGTTTGATTTTGTCTGTCGGGCTGCGGTCTGTGGCTCTTGCGCCATGCTCATCAATGGCCGCCCCCGGTTGGCCTGTAAAACCCTGATCAAGGACTTGCCGGAGCATATCACTCTGATGCCGCTGCCAGTGTTTAAACTGATCGGCGATTTGTCAGTGGATACCGGCACCTGGTTCCATGATCTTAACATCCGCACCGAGACCTGGATCCATACCGATAAAAACTTTGATCCTAAGGCGGTCGAGGAGCGCATGGATAACCCAACCGCCCTGGAAATTTATGAGGCAGAGCGCTGTATTGAATGCGGCTGTTGCATCGCCGCCTGTGCCACTGCTAATATCCGCGCTGATTTTATTGGCGCTGCTGGCCTTAATCGGATTGCCCGCTTTCTCATCGACCCCCGGGATCAGCGGACTCCGGCCCAGATCTTCGAGGTGGTAGGGACCGACGAGGGGATCTTCGGTTGCATCGGCCTGATGGCCTGCGATGATCTGTGCCCGCTGGAGCTGCCCTTACAGAGCCAACTGGCCTTTGTCCGGCGTAAAATGGGTCTGGCAGCCCTAAAAAGCAAAAGAAACTAGAGGGGAGCAATGGTATCTGACACTGCTTCCAAGTTACTGTTTGTGTTGACCAAAGGCCTGGGCGAGGCTGGAGCCGCCACCCGAGCCGTTCAGTTTGCCAGTATTGCTGCTGATAAGGGCCATTATGTGGAAATCTTTCTGGTAGATGAGGCCGTTCATTGGGCTCACTTGGGCATTGCCGAAGGCATCGCCACCACTACCGGGGAGCAGATGAAAGATTTGCTAAACAAACTCCAGCAGCGCCAAACGGTTATCCACGTCTGTGAGGCCTGTGCCAATAAGCGCCTGATTCCGCCGGACGAACTGATAGACCGGGCTAAAATCTCCGGCGGCGCGGTGCTGGTCGATCTAATGGCCGCCCCTGATTACAAAGTGTTTATTTTTTAATCTTTCCTGAAACTTAGGCGGCAGTATTGGCAGAGCCAGATATTAAAGTGTCCGAAGAAAGCAAGAAAATTATTGAAGCGGCCATTCTATTTGGCGATATCGTCAATTGTGTGGAGGTCTCCAACAATGCCTCGTTGGAAAATTATGATGATTTTATTTCGCAATTTCAAGAGGTTGCCGTCAACACCTTCCAACAACATTTAATTTTTGATAAGAGGCAGCGCCGCTATCAGCTACATAAAAATTTTTTCTATAGCTTGAAGGGCGATGAACTGTTCCTCATCCTCCTGACGACTCCAGCCGCGGATCTCAAGACCTTGGTGAGCATGGCCTTACATCTGAAAATCAAATGGCTATTGTCCCTCTTTAACCGCACCCGGGTGGATATCGGCCAGATCCCCAAAGATGTCGGCATCGGGATCAATTTCGGCAAGATCGTCATGGCTTGGCATCCGGGGAACAAAGAATTCCCGACTCCCGAGGGGTTCCAGATCAATCTGGCCAAGCGCATCGAATCCGAAAGCCGCAAAGGTTCCCACTCCAAAATCTACCTGAGCCACAGTGCTTATCGGGTCTGTCGCCGGGCCCATTTCCGGGTCGATTTTGAACCCAAAGAGACCATGCTGAAGGGTTTCGAGGGGATAACATATCTTTATGAGCTGAAACACATTTCCCAGATTGCCCTGGGAGTGACCATCCGCTATCCAGTGATTGATGATGTCGAACTGGCCTATCTGGAAAAAATCATTGACCTTACCCCCCATGATCTCTGGTTGCGGCTCCTGGTGGCGGAAAAGCTGCTGGCGGCCGGTACGGCCGTCCAGATTGAACGCGCCTCCCAATATATTGTGGAGTTGTTGGATTTAGAACCCAAGCTGGCGGACGCCCTGTTTCTATTGGGGAAAATCTCTGAAGCGCGAGGCAAGGTGCCCGAAGCTGTCGAGCAGTATGAACGGGTGCTGGCTCTTCTGCCGGATTTAGATGCGGCCCGCCTGGCTCTGATCGGCTGTCTATTGAAGCTCCAGCGCCCCGAAGAGGCCTTGGCCAGGCTTTTGACCTATAAGGATCCGGCTGAATATCCTTTAGACTATTTGGAAATCGAATACAAGGAGCTCTATGCCCAAGCTTATGCCCAGCTGCAGAACCGGGAGCAGACTCTGACCTATTTAACCAGCCTGGCCGAGGACCCCTTGCTGCGGCTGATACCTTTTGATTTCCACCCTTTCCAATTTCTCCAAAATGATCCGACGTACCAAGAATTGGAACAAACTATCCGGCGGCGTCTGGATGAAGGCGACTTCTCCTGGCTGGCGGAATAGTTTGGCGCATTAAAAGACCAGCTCTGCTCCGCCCCGCCAATCACAAACATTGCGGTAGGTCGAACCTGACGCCTAAAACCATCAAGGCACCACGACTACATCAGGGATAGATAGTTGGTCCCTGGGTAGTTGGCTCAGACGTGGGCCATTTCCGCCCACCCTATAAAAGAGGCTCAATGAGACTTAAAAACTCAGCCTTGTCCCGGGCGCCGACGATTTCGTGGACGATGTTACCATTTTTATTAATGATAAAGGTGGTGGGGACGCCGGTAATCTCTCCGTAATCCTTATTTACCTGTTCGGTACCGTTTAATACCGGATATTCCAGGTTCATCTTTTTGACGAAGAAGCGCAGCTGATTAGGGTCTGCCTTGAGACAGATGCCCAGGATTTCCAAGCCCTTATCTTGATATTCTTTATATATCGCATTCAGATCGGGCATTTCTTCCCGACAGGGCATACACCAGATAGTGAAAAAATTAAGGAGCACCACTTTCCCCTTGAGCTGACTTAAGGTGTAGCTCTTACCCTGAATATCGGGCAGGGAAAAGTCTGGCGCCATTTTCCCGGCAGCCCCGATCATACTACTCATGGTCAGGAGTCCCAACAAAGCTAGGCATAGAATCCAGCTACTACGTCTCCATACACCAGATGCTTTCATAAGTTATCTCCTTGTTTTCAGGTTTGGCGGCTTCAGATGTTTTTTGCCAGGATTTCAAAAACCCAGGCATAGGATCATTGACATATTTTAGCAAGCCACCCTATTCCCCTGGGACGCAAATCTGATTTTGATAAAGGCACTGCATGAGCTAGCCTTAGGATATATCAGAAGCCATGACCTATCGCAAATAAATTTCCTAATAATATAGTAATCTATATTATGGCTAAATAGCTCTTTTATGATATTAAATCTATTTCTAATAATTGTTTTCTAAATTAAGATAACCGGAAGAAAGTACAAATAAAATAATAATAACGTGGTTTTGGTTTTATGAGGATCAAGGGATAGGGATAATCATGATTGACACATTTTTTAATTGCAGATATTTTATTATCATAATTGTTGCAGTAAGGCTAATAATTTCCCAAGGCAGCCGAGCAGGGGCTGATAACCGGAGCGATTAATCAGGGTAGGCGGAAAGGAGGATGTCATGTCCAGGATCTTGCGTCTCAATATGGACGATTGCAGTTTTTATTGGGAAGAAGATTCACCGGCTTATGCGGGATTAGGAGGACGCGGCCTCACTTCCCGGATTATCCGGAAGGAAGTGCCCCCCACCTGCCATCCCTTAAGCGCTGCCAACAGGCTGATTCTGGCCCCGGGGCTGTTGACCGGGACACCGGCGGCCAACTCCGGGCGCATCTCAGTGGGGGGCAAATCTCCCCTCACCGGCACTATTAAGGAGAGCAATGCCGGGGGCATCGTCTCCCAAAAACTGGCTCGTCTGGGTATCAAGGCGGTGATCGTCGAAGGCAAGCCGGCCCAGGGCAACTTCTCCCTGGTTCGGCTTTCCCATGAGGGGGTGGAGTTTTTCCCGGCAGGCGATTATGTGGGACTGGGAAATTATGAGACTATGGCCCGATTGCGGGAGAGGTTTGGCCAGCAGGTGGGGATGCTGAGCATCGGACCGGCCGGCGAGAAACGTTTGTGCGCCGCCAGTATTCAGTTTGCTGATAACCAGGGTCGCCCCAGCCGGGCTGCGGGCCGGGGTGGGCTGGGGGCGCTGATGGGTTCGAAAAAACTTAAGGCCCTGGTAATCGATGACCTCCACACCAAGCCCGCACTGCGGATGGCAGATGAGGAGAAATTTAAGGCTGCGGCCCGCAAGTGGGCCCAACTCCTAGTCAATCATCCGGTGAGCGGCCAGGCCCTGCCCACTTATGGCACCGCGGTGTTGGTCAATATTGTCAACAACGCCGGAGCCTTGCCCACCCAGAACTTCCGGCGCGGCCGGTTTGCCTTTGCCGCGGATCTGAGCGGGGAGAAAATGGTCGAATTGATCAAGCAACGGGGTGGCAAGACCAAAGAAGGATGCCATCCCGGCTGTGTCATCCACTGTTCCCAGACCTACCATGATGCGGACGGCAAATACCTTACCTCGGGGTTCGAATATGAGACCATCTGGGCCTTGGGAGCCCATACCACCATCAAAGACCTGGACGTTATTGCCCAGTTGGATCACCTCTGCGATGATTTGGGCCTGGACACCATCGAAACCGGGGTAGCCCTGGGGGTGATGATGGAAGGCGGTCTGATTCCCTGGGGTGATGGTCAAGCCGCCATCAACACGGTCAAAAAAGTGGCTAGCGATGACCCCTGGGGACTGATCATCGGCAATGGCTCGGCTTATGCCGGACAGGCCTTAGGAGTCGATCGGGTCCCAGTGGTGAAACGGCAAGGGCTGCCGGCTTATGATCCCCGCGCCGAAAAGGGCATTGGCCTGACTTATGCCACTTCGCCGATGGGCGGCGACCATACCGCGGGCTACACCGTGGCCAAGAACATCCTGGGATGCGGGGGCAAGAGTGATCCCCTGCAGAAGCAAGGCCAGATCGAACTGGCCCGTAACCTGCAGATTGCCACCGCGGCCATTGATAGTATCGGCCTCTGCCTGTTTACCGCTTTTGCCGTGCTCGATAATCCCGAGGCCTTACAATGTATCATCGATATGATCAATGCTCGTTATGGTGAGAGCCTGGTTAGCGACGATATCCTGGCCCTGGGAGAGCAGGTACTCCGGGATGAAAGGAGTTTTAACCGCGATGCCGGATTTACCCCGAGCCACGATCGGCTGCCGGAATTCTTTAAAGAAAATCTGGCCCCGCACCATGTCACCTGGGATTTCAGCGATGCCGAAATCGACCGGGTTTTGGAGGGCATTTAAAGATTGCCGACCCACCATCGGGGCTGAACCTATCTGGCTGTCAATCAGTTTCCGGAAGAGCTTGAGATACACCATAAGGTCCGCTAAAAGAAGTTTGTAGGATGAAAAACTCTTTACCAATACGGCCAGGCCTGATAGCATTAGAGTAGCCGGAAGGGATGAGCCTGGAAATCTCTATAAATTTCATAAGTAACGCCTGATAGGAGATCCGATGACCATTCTTCGGCAGTTGAGCAATATTCCATTGGTGGCCGGGTTGAGCCATCAACAACTGGCCCAAGTGGCTGATTGTTGTTGCCAACGGGAATTTGCTCGCGGGGATACCATTTACCATCAAGGGGTTAGCGCCCGTCAGATCTATCTTATTGTCGAAGGCCTGGTCAGTCTGGATGATGTAATGCCGGATGCCGATGCCTGGATCTCTTATGAACGCCACGGTCCTGGAGAACTTATCGGAGTGGCCTCGCTGATGCGCCTCCAGGTCCATTCCTTGACGGCCACCTGTCTGGAACCAACCGTGGCCATAGAAATCGACGTCAACGCCCTGGAAAAATTGTTTGCCCAAGACCCCGAGATCGGCTTTAAGGTGATGTATGAAGTTGCCTATATTTTTTATCAACGCTACGAAAAGGCCAAAACCCGCCTTTATAACGTTTTTCGTGAGATTCCAGTCCGTCTCATCTGCCGTGAATAGTTGCGGTCCCAAGGGAACTCAGAGATAAACCAATACCAAGTTAACATGCCATATTTTTCCATGACCTAGCCCCAGAAATTTTCGGACCCCCTACCCAACCCGGACAGTCGCACCGCTTTAAATCGCCTGATTCGATATCACCTAAAAAATAATCAGTCTGATCCAGAAAAATTGATTGACATGGAATGGCGTTTGTGTCAATATTGGAACATATTTGATTCAGAGTTTGAATTATTCGAGTTTGATTTTTTAATCATATCCTACAGATAATTGATCAGGGACTGAGTCACCGCCGATCTACCTATCTGCTTATCAGGAATCAACTGCCAACCCCAGGATTATTTATGGATATTCAAGGAGTTCTAACGCGTCACTTGATGTTGTATGCCGATCAACGTGGACGACTAGCGGAAGTCTTTCGTCAGGATGAATTAGACCCTGAATTATATCCAGTCATGGCCTATATTTCCTTTACCAAACCAGGGCAAAAAAGAGGGCCGCACGCTCACAAGGAGCAGACCGATTTTTTCTGCTTTCCCGGACCGGGTGACTTCCGAATAGTGTTGTGGGATAATCGCCCGGAGAGTCAGACCTACGGGGTCCGTCAGGATCTGATTCTGGGGGAGAGCCAGCCAGGGGTGGTAATCATTCCGCCGGGGGTAGTCCACGGCTATATTAATGTCAGTGATCGGGAGGGCCTGGTGCTTAACTGTCCCAACCGATTATACCGGGGTCCCGGCCGCAACAGTGCCGTCGACGAGGAACGGTACGAGGACGAACCTGATTCCAGGTTTAGATTGGAATAAGGTTTGGACCTGCGGCAAGCATATCCAGCTTCATAATCCTTGGTAAACCAGGCTGCTGGGGGAGATCATGGGTCTTGCTGAAGGAACAGCGGCGGCAGGGTTTAATAATTTCCGTCCTGGTTGCAGGAGAAACCTATAATCCATGCAGATACTGATCACCGGGAGTGATGGCCAATTGGGCCGGACTCTGGTTCAAGAAGGTACTTCTCGGGGATTTGTTATCCGGGCCACTGACCTCGCCCAGCTTGATATTACCAATTGTCAGGCAGTGTTGGCTGAAGTCGAGGATTACCGGCCGGAGGTCCTGATTAATGCCGCGGCCTATACTCAGGTGGATGACTGCGAAACTCAAATAGATCTGGCATATCGAGTCAACGCCTTGGGTCCCCGGAATTTAGGCCTGGCCTGTCGCCGTTTTGGGGTGCGTCTGGTGCATATCAGTACCGATTATGTATTTGATGGCCAAAAAGCCAGCCCCTACGTTGAATGGGATAGCCCTCGACCTCTGTCAGTATATGGGGAAAGCAAACTTTTAGGTGAGCAGCAGGTTCGGGAACAATGTCCAGACCATTTTATTGTCCGCACTGCCTGGCTCTATGGCCCACAAGGACAAAACTTTATCAAAACGGTCTTGGCCCGAGGACGGGAGCTGGCCTCCCAGGAGCGGCCCTTAAAAGTGGTACATGACCAACACGGCACGCCCACCAGTACACTGGCCTTGGCTCGCCAACTTTTTGATTTAGCAGAAACTAATGCCTTTGGGACTTACCACGCCACCTGTCAGGGAGCCTGCACCTGGTATGAGTTTGCTTGGCAGATCATTACCGCCGCCGGACTCCCGGTTGATCTCAAACCTTGCACCACTGCGGAATTTCCCCGTCCCGCCCCACGACCGCGTAATTCGGTGTTGGCTAATCGTGTCCTCCAACTGGAGCAGCTAGATCATATGCCGGATTGGCAGACTGCCTTTGCCGAATTCTGGCAACTGTACGGAAGGCAATTATGACCACCACCCTGGTTACCGGCGGCGCTGGTTTTATCGGCAGCAATTTCATCCGTTACCTAGCCCGAAAAAAGCCTGATCAGGAAATAATCAACCTGGATCTATTGACTTATGCGGGCAACCCTGAAAATCTGGCTGATCTTGAGGATTCGCCTCATTATACTCTGATCCAGGGTGATATTGCTGACCAGGAATTGGTCCATTCTCTTTTTCGGCACTATCCGATTACCCGAGTGGTGCATTTTGCCGCGGAATCGCATGTGGACCGTTCCATAATGTCCCCGGCCGTCTTTATACGGACCAATGTTCAGGGAACCTTCACCCTATTGGAGGCGGCTCGACAGGCCTGGATTGAAGGAAACCCAGTGGAGGGCGAAGAACCACGGTTTTTGCAGGTCAGTACCGATGAGGTTTATGGTTCCTTAACTCACGACCAGCCGGCATTTACTGAATCATCTGCTTACGCTCCGAACAGCCCTTATGCCGCCAGTAAAGCTTCGGCCGACATGCTGGCACGGGCCTATTATAAAACTTTTGACCTGCCGGTAATTATTACTAACTCGTCCAATAATTATGGCCCCTATCAGTTTCCGGAAAAATTTATTCCCTTAATTATCACTCAGGCCCTGGCCCGAAAACCGATCCCCATTTATGGCAAGGGGGATAATATCCGGGACTGGCTCTATGTGGAAGACCACTGCCGAGCCCTGTTGATGGTGTTGGAAAACGGCCGGTTAGGAGAGACTTATAATATCGGCGCTCAGAACGAACGCTCGAATCTGGAAGTAGTGCATCAGGTGCTGCAGCTTCTCCAAGACCGCCAACCGGGTAGCTATTCCTTAAAGGACTTGATTACCTTTGTAAAAGATCGTCCTGGCCACGATTGGCGTTATGCCCTTGATACCACCAAGATCAATCGTGAGTTGGGATGGCAACCGGAGGTGACCTTTACGGCGGGCCTGGAGCGCACCATCCATTGGTATCTGGATCATCGCAACTGGATAAATCGCATCCAATCCGGGGCTTATCGGGATTATCTACTTCGCCAATATGGCCGGTCGACCATATAATGGATCGGTCTATCCTGCCTGGTCTATGGTAAATGGACCTTTAATCGACCTTGCGGTTATTTTTGCTCATTTTTATTGATGAGGAATTAAAACTTACAAATCATGTAAACCTGTCATTCCTCTGGTCCAGAGCTTGATCTAAAGGAAAAGGAGCGTCTATGGCTAACCCACCAATGATACTGGTGGTTGAGGACGAACCGGCAGTCGTCGAAGTCATCCAGGAAATTTTGATGGCTCATGGATATCAGGTGGATGCCGCCGGGGATGGTTTGGCTGCCCTGAAATATCTGGAAAAAAAACGCTTTGATCTGGCCCTTATCGATGTGGTGATGCCCGGGATGGGGGGTATGGAACTGCTGCGGCAGATCAGCCTGCTGTACCCCGAGACCATGACCATTATGCTTACTGGCTACTCCAGCATTAAAGATGCTGTCGCGGCTATCAAACTGGGAGCCTACGATTACATTGCCAAGCCGGTACACCCGGAAGCCATCATCCTGACCATCGAGCGGGCTTTACAGTTTAAATCCTTGCGAGAGGCAACACGGGAACTGGAATGGACCCTAAAGGGGGCTGAGGCTTTAGGCCTACAGGTTCTGGAACTGGCCCCTGAAGTAGAAGAATTCAAAATTTTAGAGCAATTGCGCTTAGAGGCTAAACAGATTAAGGACCGGCATCAGCTGGCCCGGCTTTTCTTAGAAAAAGCCCAAACACTGGCTCAGGCCTCGCGCGGTTCTATTTTTCTCTGTCAACCCGATAAAGAAAACCTGACCTGTGCTGCCCAGAGCGGCGGCGAAGGCAGTCAGGTTAATCTGAAACCCAGAAGGCCAGGGGAAGGGGTTATGGGTTATGTGTTACAACATAACCGGCCGTTGTTGGTAACCGATGTCAGAATGGACCACCGTTTTTTTGAACCTCCCCGCAGTCAACAATATCGGACCCCCAGTTTTTTAGTGGTTCCTATTATCAAAGAAAAACTTTGGGGGGTAATCAACCTTGCTGACCGGCAGGACCTGCAACCTTTTACAACCCGGGAGCTGTTTCTGATCTGGCTGTTGGCCCAGGTATTCGCAGAAATCTTAATTTTGCAGGCCAGGGAGGAGGAAAGCCGGCGGATTAATAAAGCCCTGGTCGACACTCAGTCTGAGTTGGTGCAGATGAAGGATTATGTCAGCCAACTGAACGAATCCATGACCGTTGGCCTGGCGGTTTTAGACCAGGAATTTCGGCTCTGTTCTACCAACCCGGCTTTTGCCGACCTTCTGGACCAGGATGTGGAACTGCTTCTGGGTAAAGAACTCCTCCCCCAATTAAGCTGGCTAGCTTCTGCGGACCGGGAACAATTATTCCAGGCTCTGCAAGCAGCCTTATATTCCGAAAGCCCTCTGAAATTAGATCAGCTTGACCTGATCCACCCCAGCCGGGGTAACCGGATTGTCTCCGCGAAGATGTTTGGCTTCCGGTCTGAGCCCGGACAGCCCAAAGTGCTAATGATGCTGGAAGACATTACCGAGATAGAGCAGATGCGGCAACGCCTGGCAATCAGTGAACAACTGGCCATCATGGGAAAGCTTTCGGCCTGTGTAATCCATGAGTTGAACAATCCGCTCGATGGCGTGATGCGCTATATCTCATTAGCCCTATTAAAAAAAGAGGACTACGGCGAGGTTGAACGTTACTTAACCGAAGCTCAGAAGGGTTTGAACCGGATATCCAATTCAGTCAAATCTATGCTCAGCCTGAGCCAGCCGCATCAGGTGCTTAAGGCTCAGGATACCGTATTAAGCCAGCTCCGAGAAGCCGTTAAGATTTTGACGTTCCAAGCCAATGATCAGGGGGTAGAAATCTCTTTGGAGTTTTCCCCGGCATTTGATCAGATTTTAGTAGGCAGCGATCTGTACATGGTTTTCGTTAATCTGATTAAAAATGCATTAAACGCTATGCCCCAAGGGGGAGAATTACAGATCGTTGGCATTGAAGACTGGGGCCGCTTGTTGATTAAATTTGTTGATACCGGTGAGGGGATTGCGCCTCAAAATCTGGAAAAAATCTTTAAACCCTTCTTTACCACCAAAAAAGAAGGCCATGGCATGGGATTAGGATTGTCGATTTGCGAAAAGATTATAGAGCGTTATCAGGGCCGAATTAAGGTGGACAGTATCCCCCGGCAAGGGACTACGGTTACCATCGAATTGCCCCGGCCGGTTACCGATTGGTCTAGAAACCTTAAGTAATTCAGGGAGGGTAGAAAGTTGAAGAATAAAGATATCTTGATAGTCGATGATGACGAATTTGTCTGCCATTCCCTCCGGGAAATGCTCAGTTACGAGGGTTACTTGGTCGACTCGAGCATTGACGGCATTGACGCCTTACAAAAATTGAAATCTAATCAATACGCCATAATCCTCTCTGATATCCGTATGCCCGGTATGGACGGCATCGAGTTATTGAAGGAATACAAGGGGAAAGACTCCGATGCGGTGGTCATTCTGATTACCGCGCACGGTCACATTGATGGGGCGGTGGAAGCCATCAAGCTGGGGGCTTATGATTACATTACCAAACCCATTGATGATCTTCGACTTAAATTGACCATACAACGGGCTCTGGAGCAGAAGCGGCTGTTGGCCTCCTATCAAAGCCTGAAAAAGCGAGTCCGTCCCTGGGAGTTGGATGATGGGATAATCTTTAAAGACCGCCAGATGATCGAGGTCCTGGACCTGGTCGATATGGTAGCCGACACCATGGCCATGGTCTTAATTACTGGCGAATCCGGCACCGGCAAGTCACTGCTGGCCAAATACATTCATCGCAAATCCTCCCGGCGAGAAGGGCCTTTCGTAGAGTTAAGCTGCGGCTCCCTCTCGGAAACTCTGCTGGAAAGTGAACTCTTTGGCCATGTGCGGGGATCTTTTACCAACGCCTATCGGGATAAAAAGGGCAAATTCGAAGAGGCCCACGGCGGCACCATCTTCCTGGACGATATCAACAGCGCCTCCCTGAACCTGCAGGCCAAGTTGCTGCGGGTCCTGCAAGAGAAGGTTTTTGAAAGGGTGGGAGGTAACCAGACTGTTAAAACGGATGTGCGCGTCATCACTGCCACCAATGCCCCTCTAAATGATGAAGTGGAACGCAAACGGTTCCGGGAAGATTTATATCATCGGATTAATGTGGTCTCCTTATCTATCCCACCGTTGCGGGACCGCTTGGCAGATATCGAGCCTTTGATCTTACATTTTATCCAGCGTTTCAATGAGGTCTATAATAAACAGGTGAAGGGCATTGCCAAAAGCGCCCTGGAATTATGCCATTTCTATCCCTGGCCAGGAAACGTCCGGGAGTTAGAGCACGTAATCGAGCGGGCGATAATCCTCAATCGGGGAGATTTTATTATCCCGGAAGTCCTGCCCCCGCATCTGGTGGAAAAGGTAAAGAGCTGGAAGCCCGGCTTGGATGGGCTGTCCCTGGCCGATGCCCTGGCCGCGGCTGAAAAACAGATTCTTTTCGAAAGCCTGCGGCAAAATAATTGGAATCGCCAGGTCACCGCGCAGATGCTGAATATCAGCCGGACTACTCTCTTTAACAAAATGCGCCGTTATGAAATCGATGACCCGCGGCGAAGATCTAATTCTGATGCCTTTGGTGAAAATTACTCCTGATGCCGACCGGCGGCCCGTTGTCGGGACCAAACCTGTCGAGCACCAGGGCAAGATGATTTACACCTAAAATTTTCTGATCGGATGGAGTTTTAAATCTGTCGTCGCCTTGGCCAGCTTGCCAGCCGTGGCCTAGCATGGTAAAGGAGCCGGGCTATAATTTCCCTTGATCCAGATCAGGAGGAAGGAATTCGTCTACCAGTGCAACCTGACTATCAGACCTTAGTTGATTGGGACCACCGTTATCTCTGGCACCCCTTCACCCAGATGCAGGGGTTTGTCCAGGAGGAATTGGTAATTATCGTCCGGGGGGAAGGGGTCTATGTCTATGATACCGATAATCGCCGTTATCTAGACGGGGTCTCTTCGATCTGGGCCATTGTCCATGGCCATTGCCGACCCGAGTTAAACCAGGCCATCACTGCCCAGTTAGCCAAAATCGCCCACAGCACCTTACTGGGGTTGGGCAATATTCCCGCCCTGCAATTGGCTCAACGGCTGGTAGCCATCACCCCGCCAGGATTAAATAAAGTATTCTATTCGGACAATGGCTCTACGGCGGTCGAAGTGGCGCTCAAACTGGCCTATCGTTACTGGCAACTCAAAGGGGAACCCAACCGACGCCGTTTCCTCAAGCTGGCTGGCGCCTATCACGGCGATACCCTGGGAGCCGTGGCAGTGGGCGGCATCGAGATATTCCATAGTATATTCAAGGACCTGTTGTTCCCTACTTACATGGCCCCGGCGACTTATTGCTATCGCTGCCCGAACCAGGAAAATTGCCAACAGCAATGCCTGGCTGCCCTGGAAGACCTGGTCGCCGCCCATCACCAGGAACTGGCCGCCATCATCCTGGAGCCGATCATGCAAGGGGCTGCCGGCATGATTCCCCAGCCTCCGGGTTATCTGGCCAAAGTGCGGCAGGTGGCCGACCGCTATGGGGTTTTACTGATCGCTGATGAGGTGGCCACCGGCTTCGGTCGCACCGGCAAAATGTTTGCCTGTGAACATGAAGGCGTGGCCCCGGACCTGCTCTGTCTGGGCAAAGGCATTACCGGCGGCTATCTTCCCCTGGCCGCCACTCTGGCCACTGATCAGATCTATGAGCAATTCCTGGGAGGGTATCAGGAGTTCAAAACCTTCTTTCATGGCCACACCTATACCGGCAATCCCCTGGCCGCGGCTGTGGCCCTGGCCAGCCTGGATTTGTTTGAGACCGACCGGATATTAGAGCAGTTGGCCGATAAGATTGCCTATTTAAGCCAGCGGTTGGCCGCCCTGGCTGATCAGCCGCACATCGGCGAGATCCGCCAGCGGGGCTTTATGGTGGGGATTGAACTGGTGCAGGATAGGGCCACCCGGAAACCCTTTCCGGTATCCCAACGCATTGGTTACCGGGTAATCCTGGAGGCCCGGAAATTGGGGGCCATCCTGCGGCCCCTGGGGGATGTCGTGGTGTTGATGCCGCCTCTGTGCATTTCTCAGGCTGAATTGGCCGAACTACTGGACATTACTTCCCAAGCCATTGACCGGGCCACTCGGAAATGAACAGATTCAGGCTGCAGACTAATTTGCCTTCCCTGCCGTTATCTAATTTCCTAAGGCTTCTGTTGGGGAAATTAATCTTACTGTTTTAAAAACTTGAGATGAGAATTTTTTAAGATTAGTTGCGCCTGGCGTCGATCCTCCTCTACCATTTTTTGACAGATGGCATGTTTGTCTGAATTAAAAACCTTTTCCAGTTCAACTTTGGCTTGAGCGGGGAGCTTCAATCGGAAAAGGGTTTCGGCCAGAAAAAGGTGGTTGGTGGTATTTTCCGGGACCAGTTCGGTGGCCGCCCTCAGATGATGAAAGGATTTATAAAGGTCTCCGACCGATAGTGGCCAGCTGGGGGCCTCAAAGTAGATCCGACCTAATACTCGATGAGGCCCGGCCTGATCATAGGTCGAATCGAGCGCCAGGCAGCGCTCCAGCTCTTTAATAATTTGGGGAAGAACCACGAGCCCCTTAGACCAGTTGACTTCAGCCAGACCGGCAAGGTTGAGGGCCAGCCAATAATGGCCCTCGACCCTTTCCGGCCTTTCCTGGATCAGCTGCTCGGCATAAATTTTGCCTTTCTCATAAAAAAATTGTCGGTTTGCTTCCTCAGCCAACTCTCCCATAATATATGCTCCGCGTGCCATCCGCACTAGCAGGGGAAACCGCCCGGAGCCAGTCTGAGGCAGAAGTTCTTGATAGATGTTGAGGGCTCGAATAACCTTGTCGGGAATGTGACTTTGGACGAGCAGATCTGCTTCCTCTAGGGTTGCGGCCTTGGCCGTTAAATCCGCTAACCCCAGCAAACTCCCTAGAATTACATAAGTTATTGTTTTAACAATTCTGGTCTTGCTGAAATTTCTCAAAATCCTGGCTCCAGGCTTAAATAAGGCTTGGTAATTTCTCCCCTCATAATAGTTAACTTCTGATTACCGAGTTGTCAATCATTAATAGATTTCTTTAAAAATTACCTAGCGCCAGGGTCTGCAACCCCCTGTGCCTCGGCTTAAATGGATTTTTTAAAGGCTGTCAGCCATAAGATAACTTTCCACCCGGGCGATGTCTTCCGGGACGTCCACCTCCAGGGTTTCGTACTGGGTTTCGACTACCCGGATGGCAAAGCCGTGTTCCAGGGCCCGGAGTTGCTCCAGTTTTTCCGCCTGCTCCCAGATTCCGGGGGGCAGTCGCACATATTGGCGCAAAAAGTCATAGCTGTAGCCGTAGATGCCGATGTGCTTGTAGAAATAGCGCGACTCCGCGGCATCGCGCCAGAAGGGGATCGGGGCCCGAGAAAAGTAGAGGGCCTGGTGGCGCTGATCGAAAACCACTTTGACCACATTGGGGTTCTGGGCCGCCTGGGGATTGGTAAGGCGTGAGGCCAGGGTGGCCATGGCCACCTCCGGCTCTGTCAGCAAAGACTGGATGAGCTGGTCGATCACCGGCACCGGGAAGGCTGGCTGATCGCCCTGAATATTGATCACCACATCCGGGGGCGCCAACCCCAGCCGCGCGGCTGCTTCTGCCAAACGATCGGTACCGGAGGGGTGATCAGGCCGGGTCATCAATACCTGACCACCAAAGCCCTGGACACAGTCGGCGATACGCCGATCATCGGTTGCGACCCAGACTCCGGTAAGCTGCTTAACCTGGCTGGCCCGGGCATAGACCCGCTGGACCATGGGCTGCCCGGAAATCAGGGCCAGAGGTTTGCCCGGAAAGCGGTTGGAACCATAGCGGGCCGGGATAATCGCCACCAGCCGCCGATCATTCATGGCCGTATCTCCCAATTAACAGGATTTTTAACATATTGCCCCCCGTCCTGATAAGCTGCCGTAGCTTGACATTGGTTCATTCATGTTTATGGTAATATAAATTACAGGTTGTTAGCAACGCTAAAGGGGGAGGCGTTTTTTTATGCGTTTTGACAAAATGACTTTAAAAGCCCAAGAGGCTTTGCAAGGGGCCCAGGAACTGGCCCGGACCCTGAACCATTCCCAGATTGAAACCGCGCACTTATTGCGCACCCTATTAGCCCAGGAAGAAGGTCTGGTTCGGCCCCTAATTAAAAAATTAGAGGTTGAACCTCAACAACTTATCAAAGAAGTTGAAAATATTCTGACCCGGTTGCCGCGGGTAAGCGGTGCGGCTCAGGTATATATCTCTCCGGAACTAAATAAAGTCCTGGACGCGGCCTTTAAGCAGGCCGAAGACATGCGGGATGACTATGTGTCCACCGAGCACCTGCTGTTGGCCATGGCCGCGGCCAAAGACACCGAGATCGGTCGGGCTTTGGCAACCTTAGGGCTCAGCCCGGAGGCTATTTTACAGGCTTTGGCCGCCATCCGGGGGTCGCAGCGGGTAACTGATCAGACTCCGGAGGATAAATATCAACCTCTGGAGAAGTACGGCCGCGACCTGACCCAGTTGGCCCGCAGAGGAAAACTGGACCCGGTTATTGGCCGGGATATGGAAATCCGGCGAATTGTCCAGGTATTATCCCGGCGCACCAAGAATAACCCGGTGCTTATCGGCGAAGCCGGGGTGGGCAAAACCGCCATTGTCGAGGGTCTGGCCCAGCGCATCGTCAACGGCGATGTGCCCGATAGCCTGAAAGATCGGCGCATTGTCGCTCTGGATATGGGGGCGCTGGTTGCCGGAAGCAAGTACCGGGGCGAATTCGAGGACCGTCTCAAGGCGGTCATTAAAGAGGTGGTGGAGTCGGACGGCAATATTGTGCTGTTTATCGATGAACTACACACCCTGGTGGGGGCCGGTGCCGCAGAAGGCGCGGTGGATGCCTCCAATATGATCAAGCCGCCCTTGGCCCGGGGTGAACTGCGCTGTGTGGGGGCCACCACGATCAATGAATATCGCAAATATATTGAAAAAGATGCAGCTCTGGAACGGCGTTTTCAACCGATTTTAGTAACGGAACCGAGCGTCGAAGACACCATTGCCATCTTAAGGGGCCTCAAAGACCGGTACGAGGTGCATCACGGGGTGCATATCAAGGACAGCGCCATTATCGCCGCCGCCACCCTGTCGAAGCGCTATATTACCGACCGTTTTTTGCCGGACAAAGCCGTTGATCTGATCGACGAGGCGGCCAGCAAGCTGCGCATCGAAATCGACAGCTTGCCGTCGGAGATCGACGAAGTGGAGCGCAAGATCCGCCAGGAGGAGATCGAGCGGGAGGCCCTGAAAAATGAGCAGGACCCAGCTTCCTTAGAGCGTCTGGCCAAGATCGAAAAGTCCCTGGCGGACCTTAAAGAACAGAGTGCGGCCATGAAGGCCCGCTGGCAGCAGGAAAAGGAGGCCATCACCCGTATCCGGGAAATCAAGGAGCAGATCGAACAGGCCAAAGTCGAGGAGGCCCAGGCCGAGCGCCACGGCGATCTGGCCAAGGCCGCGGAACTGCGGTATGGCACGCTGCTCAACCTCCAGAAGGAATTGGAGGCCAGCACCCAGAAGCTGGCGGAATTACAGAAAGACGGGGCCATGCTCAAGGAAGAGGTGGATGCCGAGGACGTCGCCGAAGTAGTGGCCAAATGGACCGGCATCCCGCTCTCCCGGCTGCTGGAAGGCGAAAAGCAGAAGCTCATCCATATGGAGGAGCGGCTGGCGCAACGGGTGGTAGGTCAGACTGAGGCGGTGCAAGCGGTCTCCAACGCGGTGCGTCGGGCCCGCTCCGGGTTGCAGGATCCCAACCGGCCATTGGGTTCGTTTATTTTCATGGGGCCGACCGGCGTCGGCAAGACCGAACTGGCCCGGGCCCTGGCAGAGTTTCTGTTTGACTCAGAGCAGGCCCTGATCCGCCTGGATATGTCGGAATATATGGAAAAACATACGGTTTCCCGGCTTATCGGCGCGCCGCCGGGCTATGTTGGTTATGAAGAAGGCGGCCAACTCACCGAGGCGGTGCGGCGGCGGCCCTATTCAGTGATTCTGTTTGATGAAATCGAAAAGGCCCACACCGAGGTCTTTAACTCCCTGCTGCAGATCCTGGACGACGGCCGCATGACTGACGGTCATGGCCGGACTGTGGATTTTAAGAACACCATTGTCATTATGACCTCCAACATCGGCAGCCAGTATATCTCCGAAGTGGCCGATGAGGAAGAGATGAAAGAACGGGTGATGGAAGCCCTGCGCTTCCACTTTAAGCCCGAGTTTCTCAACCGGGTGGATGATATCATCATTTTCCACCGGCTGGATCGGGACCACCTACGTAAAATTGTCGATCTGCAAGTCGAGCGCCTGGCTCAGCGGCTGCAAGAACATCAGATCAACCTAGAGCTCACCGATGCGGCCCGGGATTTTCTGGCCAACGAGGGGTTTGATCCAGTGTATGGAGCCCGGCCCTTGCGCCGCGCCATCCAGAAGCACATCCAGGACAGTCTGGCCAAATTGGTCCTGCAAGGTGAATTTGGCGAAGGCGATACGGTGCGGGTGGACGCCGATGAACGCGGTCTGACCTTTGCCAAGGTCTAAAACCGATTCTGGTTTGGGGGAGGATGACGAATTGCCGCCGTCCTTCAAATTTTTTTATGCCCAATTATGCGCCTCTTCGGTTACGGTAAGGTTTCCAGGTAGCTTCCATCCGGCAACATGGTGTCGGAGTGATATTCTCCTTTTTCCTCCATCTGATAGCGGACACAACTCTCCCAGTCGCCCTGGCAGTAATATTCAATCCAAAAGGGGGCAAGTCGGCCCTGCTCATAAAAGCGGCGCATCGGGCACAGGGGATACCATTTACAGGGTTGAGATAGGACCCGAAGCTTTTTATACATCTCCAGAATAGCAGGTTTGAAAGAGCGATTGTAAAGCAAAGCCGAGGGATGCGGCAGTGGGAAAATCTTTTGATCCACAGCCAAGATCAGCTTGCCATAAAGATTGCGAAACTCGGATCGCGCCGCCGGCCGAGAGGCATTATACTTGGCCAAGATGTAGCGGGTGGCGAAATATCCCAGGGGAACCAGCACTGCGGGCATAATGATGGCGATCTCCTGGGCCAGATAGGGGCTGCAGGCGTCGATTTCCTCCTGTTTGGGCCGCCGGTTCTTGGGAAGATGGCATTTCACCAGATTGGTCATATAAATCTCGGTTCTGCTGAGACCCGCAGCTTTAAGGAACTCGTCCAAGATGGGACCTGAAGGGCCGATGAACATCCGCCCCTCCCTATCTTCCAGTTCACCCGGAGCCTGGGCAATGAGCAGCAGTCGACTATCCACTTTGCCCTCACCGGCCAGCACCTTGGTCCTGGTTAAAGCCAGCTGACACCTTTGACAATTTAGCATTTCCGCCTGCAAGTCAATCAGGGCTTGTAGTTTTTGCTTCCGGAAGGACGGCTGTTGCGGATACTCGTTATGCACCAGTTCTGAGGTCTCCCGCACTCTCCTGTGGCGGAGGGTATGTTTAGATTATCTGCAGGGGTGGCGGCTATAAACCACATTCATTATTCAATGGCAGAAGTTTTAATGTCAATATATAATCCTCGAGAACTTCGGGCCTGATGGAATGACGATTTGGAATGATGTCTAAAAAGACCTCGATATCAATATAATTTAATTCTCCAGCCGTGGCGGGAAAATCAGAAAAGGAATCAGGATTTACACCTGATGGCCTTCAGACTGCTCATCGCACTGTTTATCCTATTGCTTCTTTTGTTTCTGGCTGAGTGTGGGCGACCGAGGCCACCTCTATCTCCCCTACCCTCGCACCACACTGCTAACGGTTTTCGCAATCCCCATATTCAAACCAGGAGCCGGTCTTTGGATTTCTTTCGCTGGCAATTGGGGTTGGGCCCTAATGAAGAGCCCGCCCTGCCCGTCGGAGAGGTGCCGCCCTATAATCCAGAAGCGGTGTCTCCCGATCTGGATCAAATCTATAACCCTAACCCCGGAAGGATTCAAGTCACCTGGATCGGACACTCCAGCTTTTTAATTCAGGTTGACGGCGTAAATATCCTGACGGATCCGGTGTTCAGCGACCGGGCCTCCCCGCTGACCTTCGTCGGCCCCCGGCGGGTGGCACCGCCGGGCCTCTCCCTGGCTCAGCTACCGCCGATCCAAGCCGTGGTAATCAGTCATAACCACTACGATCATCTTGATATCCGCACCGTGGTCAGTCTGGGAGACAAGACCCAATTCTTCGTACCCCTGGGTTTGGCCAGATGGTTTAAAAAGAATGATCTCCATAAGGTGACGGAGCTGGATTGGTGGCACTCGGCGAGTCTGGGGCCAATCCGCGTGCACTGTGTCCCGGCCCAGCATTTTTCCATGCGCAGTCCTTTTGATGCCAATGAGACCCTGTGGTCGGGCTGGGTGTTGGAAACCGCCAGTGGCAAGATCTTCTTTTCCTGCGACACCGGCTATTGTCCGGATTTCAAGGAAATCGGCCGACGTCTGGGTCCCATGCGGCTGTCGCTGATTCCCATCGGTGGCTATATGCCCCGGTGGTTTATGCGGCCTATGCACGTCAATCCGAAAGAAGCAGTAATGATTCATCAGGATGTGGGATCGCGGCAGTCAATCGGCATGCATTGGGGCACCTTCAAACTGACCGACGAGCCGATGGGCGAGCCGCCGGTATTCTTGCAGCGGGCTTTGCGCCAGGCCAAGATTCCCGAGGACCGATTCATTGTCCTGCGCCTGGGCGAAACCCGGATTTTTCCATGATCCGGTGCTATTAATCAGTGTATTTTATACCGATTAGCTTTCAAATGAGTAATTTTATCCTTTATCCCCTCTCCCCAGCTGGCGGGGGAGAGGGCGAGGGTGAGGGGGCATTTTAGCTCCTTGATCGCAACTTGGTATTATAGGTCAATTTGATTGGAAGGGCAGTGAGCCGCCGATGCCGAAAAAAGGCATTCTAAATGAAATCAGCCGGGCGAAACTTCTATGGGACCGCTTTGGGGAAGCTATCTTGCAGGAGCGGCAGATCGGATTAAGTCTGAAGCGCTATCAGGAGGCTATTAATCATACTGCTAAACTAAACCGCAGGCTCGGTATCAGCACCGCCTGCGCTGTTTGTGCACGGAAGGGGTCAGGCAGTTGCTGTTTCCCGGGGGTGGAGAATCAATACGATCGGTTGCTTTTGCTGTTAAACCTGTTGCTGGGGGTCCAACTTCCTGATTCCCAGGAAATCTTTGGGAAATGTTTTTTTCTCGGGCCTCAGGGTTGCAAATTAATGGCCCGGCACTATTATTGCCAGCGTTTTCTCTGCCCGGAACTTCAGGAGCGTCTGGGATCGGTCCGATGCTGCCGGATACTTGAGGCTGTCGAAGCCGAACTGGCGGTGGGTTGGGAGGTAGAGCAGTTGGTCCGGCAATGGCTTAGAATCGGAGGACCTCATAATGGGGAGGAGGTTCACTAGGCCTAGCCCCACAGTTGATAAATTCCCAACCGCAATCGTGCTCCGAGAAGCATACTTCCCCCTCACCCTGAACCTCTCCCCCCGCTACGGGGGAATAGGGTTTGGGTAAGGGGGTAAAACCATCGCGGGCAATCTCCCAACGGGATATTGCTGGGTTTTCCCGAAAGTCAAGATTTACCAGAGTTCCTGTCAGAGGGGGGAGACTTGGGGGCCAGCAGGGCCAAGGCCTGGGGCAGCACCTGGTTGGCTGATTCCTGAATAAAATAATCGGTCAGGTGCTCGGTTAAAGTGGTAGGTTCCAGATTGATTTCTACCACTAGGGCACCGTGGCGCTTAGCCACGTAAGGGAGCAGGCTGGCCGGGGCTACCTCCGCGGAAGTGCCGATAACCAGAAACAGGTCGCTGTGTTCGGCCAGCTCCCAGGCCGCGGCATTGGCCCGCGGGGGAATATCTTCGCCGAAAAAAACCACATCCGGCTTGATCAATCCCTGACATCGGCAATAGAGGGGCAGGCGGGAAAAATCGAGCTCCTCTCGAGTAAAAACCCGGCCGCAGCCCAGACACACGAACCGATGGGCGTTGCCATGATACTCTACTACCCGGTGGCTGCCAGCCGCCTGGTGCAAGTTGTCGATATTCTGGGTGATAATGCCCTTGAGCTTGCCCAACCGTTCCAGTTCGGCCAGGGCCAGATGCGCGGCATTAGGCCGCGCCCGGCCGATGATTTCGTCCAGCTCCAAAAGCATCTTCCAGACCTTGGCCGGATTCTTAAGGAAAGCCCGGATATGGGCATATTCCAGGGGTTCATAATGTGTCCAAAGACCATCTGCCCCTCGGAAACTGGGGATGCCGCTATCCACTGAAATTCCGGCCCCGGTTAAGGCCACCCCAGCCTGGGCTTTGTTCAGCAAATCGGCCAGTTCTCGCGCATTGCTCATCTTCACCATAAATAAATTACCATAAATTCCGCAATACTGATACGGTAAAAGTAAATGGTTTTGAACCGGTTTGGCTGCCGCTGGCTCTGCACTCCCCTCAAACTTTACAATTTGTAAAATTTGCCGACAGTCAGTTGCCTGAGACACGAGCTGGGAAATAGCTTTATTATTGAACAATTTGATTTAATCCAAACGGTTATAACAAAAAGGGCGGCATCTGGGATTGGCACCACGGTTGCATTGACTCCGACTAAATTTTTGAAATGGCCAGGGATCATGGAAATCTGCCCGCTAGGACGCTTCATGAGGAGAGTAAAATGGATAACTGCAAAAAGAAGGCGGGGGCGGCAACCTGGTTTAAATTTAAATTGGCCCTGATCCTGGTCCAGGAAGGTGAAACCCGGGAAGAGGCCTGGATCCGACATCTCACTGAATACCCGGAAGATTTCCAGGCGACAATTAAAATCTTTAACTTACCCGGGGTTTACCGTAGGGAACTGTGATAGGAAGGTCATGGTTTTTGTAATGAAGAAAAGAAAGAGCTTGCCAGCATTGCTAACTGATAATAATCCTACCGAAATTCCTCCGATATCCATCCTCTGCGAAGGGGGAGAAGTGGGACGGAAGTTATCCCCCTAGGAACTTGGCCCGGTTCCTGGTTCCTTCCTGTCCATATATTCTCCCCCTTTCCCTCCTGGCTTTTAAGGGTCGCTATTATCTGTGGGCACGGATTTAGTTTTACATCCTGGCCGTGATTGTGGTAAAATTCCCAATCATTAAAGAATATCAGCACTAGTGTTTATGCTCGTCTCTGGAAATAACTATGGAAAACTAAAGATAATTCCTGGTTAAGACCATAAGCCCCGGAAAGGGCTTGAATCAGACGATGTTAATTTATGGGAGGCCGATAATATGGCAGCAACAGAAGAATATCGGAAAAAGCAGGCGGTCCTATGTGTGGTGGTGTTTCTGTGTTTTGGCTTAGCGATTCTCAATTTTTGCTGGATTACCACCGTGCTGGCGGTGTTGGCCGCTTCTGCCGTAGCTATTTATGCTTCTACCCTGGAGCCGGAACGGCCCCCGGAGGAACATCATCATTAACTTGATCCCATTTAAGATTTAGGCCAGCGGCCCTGAACTCAAACAGGAGGGTAACATGCGTATTGTCCTGATCGGCCAGGCGGCGTTTGGCGCCGACGTGTTTAACAAGCTGAAGGAGCGGGGGCAGGACATCGTCGGGGTATTCTGTCCACCTGATCCCCCCAAAGGCAAGTTGGACCCCCTGAAGGAGGCTGCGCAGGCGGCGGGGGTACCGGTTTTTCAGCCCCGGCGGATGAAGGATTCGGAGGCTGCAGAACAGATGCAGACCTTGAATGCGGATCTGGGGGTCCTGGCCTTTGTCACCGATATTGTCCCCCCGCAGGTTTTTAATCAGCCCCGGTTGGGGAGCATATGTTATCACCCTTCGATATTGCCCAAACACCGGGGGGCCTCGGCCATCAACTGGGCCGTCATCTACGGCGACACCAAAACCGGCCTGACCATTTTCTGGGTGGATGAGGGCATAGACACCGGAGAAATCCTACTTCAGAAAGAGGTGGAGATCGGCCTGGATGAGACCACCGGGGCTCTTTATTTTAACAAACTCTACCCCCTGGGGGTGGAGGCCGTGGTGGAAGCGGTGGAGATGATCCAGGCTGGCACTGCGCCCCGGATTCCCCAGGATCATGCCGCGGCCACCTACGAACCCCCCTGTGACGAAAAAGTCAGTGGCATGGATTGGAATATTCCGGGCCGCGCCCTATATGATTTCATCCGCGGTTGTGACCCACAACCCGGCGCGACCACCACCTTGCGCGGGGAAAAGGTTAAGTTTTACAATGCTTCCTATAGTGCCGCCTGCCACAGCCATACCCCAGGCGAGATCCTGGAGGTCAACCCCAATGGCCTGACGGTGGCGGCCCGCGGCGGTACCCTGCAGATTCAGCGCTTCCGTACCAAAGACTTAGGCAAGGTCAAGGCGGAGGAATTTATCAAGGCCAAACAACCCAAGGTGGGGGAGCGCTTCGGTACTTAAGCTATTAAGGGGCGACCGGCTCCATCGCCCCTACCATTATCGGGAAAATGGTATAACCAGAAAACCAGGCCGGGCCAACGATTACCGCCACGAACCAAGGTAACAGAAAATTTACCCTGCCCACTGACCGACTCCAGATGGAAAGACGATGAAAAAAATTGGCATCTATTATCATCCCTCGTTCAGTCGCAAGAGTTACATGACCATCGGTAATCGCCTGCGGGATTTTCCGGAAGTCCTGGAGGATTTGCTCAAAAAGCCCAATGTCCAAATGTTTGAGTCCCCCCGGGTGTCTGAAGAACTGATCCTCAAGGTGCATGATGCGGCCATGATCCCGGCGGTGGCCCGGGATCCCTTCTGCAGCACGGCCTATGAGTCGGCGGGCGGAGTAGTGGCGGCCATGGAGGCCCTGGCCCGGGGCGAATTGGACCGGGCCTTTTGTTTTATCGGGGCCGGCGGCCATCACGCCGGCCGCCGCCAGTTCTGGGGGGCCTGCTGCTTTAATGACGTGGTCATTGCCCTCACCCAGGTGCGATCCATCAGCCCCTGGCGGCGCTTTGCCATTGTTGATACCGATGCCCACCACGGCGACGGCACCCGGCAACTGGTCAAAGATGACCCCGAGGTCTTGCACCTCTGTTTCTGTGGCAGTAACTATAAATCCTCAGACGGCACCAAGATCGACATCGACGTCTATAGTTTGGGCTGGCAGCCCCAGGTAAATTCTCTCTATGTCGAGGCGGTGCGACGCCAACTGCCCTTGATCCCTGGGTTTAAACCTGACCTCCTGGTCTGGTATTTTGGTTTTGATACCCATTGTGACGATTACGGCTCCTTGGGGCTGACCGAACCGGCCTTCTTTGAGATCTGCGATCTGATGCTGTTTGTCTCCACGGAGTGCGGCATCCCCTTGCAAGTGGTCTTAGGCGGTGGTTCCCTCCCCCATCTGGCCACCGCCCTGATCCCGGAAATTATCCGGCGCCTGGCGGAGGCTTGAATTTTGGGTCAGGCAATCTATCAGAGTTATTACGCAGGTCAGAAAAGACAGCTCTTGGGAGTGGGGGGCTAGGGGTCCCAGACCCTTACCCCTCTCCCAAACCCACTCCCCCAACCCCTTAAGGGGGGTTGGGAGGGGAGCTTGAGGGGAGGGCGGGGGACCCGACGGTCCCCTGGCCCTTCCCTCAAATTAACCCTTTAAATCACCGGCAAACTTTACGACCTGACGCTTAGCGGTGATGAAAACCATAATTAGGGCTTGCGACCATCATGATTTTGAGATGATCTACGCCATTATCAACGAGGCGGCCACAGTCTATCAGGGCGTTATCCCCGAGGATTGCTGGAAAATACCCTATATGCCCAGAGATGAACTAAAGCACGAAATCGAGGCCGGGGTAGTGTTTTGGGGTTATGAAGAGGAAGGGCAATTACTCGGGGTGATGGGTCTGCAACCGGTTCAGGATGTCATCCTCATCCGACACGCCTATGTCCGCACCGCCAGGCAGAAGCAGGGGATCGGCGGGAAGTTGCTGGCAGCCCTGCGTCAACAGGCCGACCGCCCTATTCTGATCGGCACCTGGGCGGCAGCCACCTGGGCCATCCGATTCTATGAAAAACACGGCTTCTGCTTGGTATCCCTGGTTGAAAAGGACCGGTTGTTAAAGCAATACTGGTCAATCCCCCAAAGACAGATCGATACTTCCGTGGTTTTGGCCGATTCGAACTGGTTCAAGTCGTTTCAGCCTACCAAAATATAACCAACCTCTAAGAAGTCAGCCGTATTAGCAGCCCTTCGTTACCGGCTAGGAGGCTGTCTTCTTTCTTGCGATTAATAATCCCCAGCTGACAAATCTTTGACAACCGCACCAGGTTGATTAGCTTTCTGCCCCAAAAAGATATAAGGAGTTACCAAATATTAAGGAGGTTATAGAGCATGGCTTGCCTCTGGCCGTTTTAACTGCCGGGCGGCAGCAAGGTATGTACTACACGGAGGTAAGAAAATGAAAAAGTGCATGGTGATTTTGGCGTTGTGGGGATTGGTCTTAATTGGCGGCTGTAGTGTCAATCAGGACTTTGTCAGGGCGGTGGATGGCTATACCAGGGTTATTCTGCCGGAATACCAAGACTACGTTAAGCAAGATCCGCAGCTGAGCCCGGATACCAAACGGATCCGCCTCCAGACGGCCGATAAGTTTCAGCAACTGGTAGACGAGGCCAGAGTGAAATGAGTTGTTAGTTTTAGTTGGAGAAGGAAAATCATTAACTTTAAACCACAACTTCCAACTTAAACTCTAAACCCACGGAGGAGTAACATGCCCGACCTGAACCGGCTCCGAGATGAAATACTCTCTTTGCTTAAAGCTGAGGTGAAAGATTTGTGGGATAAGGAAGATATAGATTTCCTGCAACAACTGGCCACCGACCTGGCCCGCGAGAAGCTGCTGGCCGCCGCCTCTGATGATCCCCAGGAACATGAAAAAAATCTCCAACACCTGGCAGCCATTCTCCAGGGCGAAGTAGCGAGAAGACAACTGCAGCTCAATCAGAAAGGCCAGGATCTATTTGTGCGGGTGGTCGGCCTGGTGATCAAGACCGTGGCCCTGCCCCCTTTGGGGGTAATCATTTAGGTTTTAGTTATTAGTTCCAGTTGCCTATTTTCTCCGCAACCATGACCTAAAATTTGGAACTGCTAAATACTCCCCGATCGAGGAAAGAAAGCCATGGCGAAAGTTCAACTGACCCCGGCATTAAGAGAGGAATATCAGCGGTTATTTGATACCTGCATCATCCGGGCGGATAAAATCAGCCAGGTGGAGGCGATCCTCAACAGGATCAACGATAATCGGGGCCGTTATCAGGCCGTGGGAGAGCCGCTGGGCATCCCCTGGTACTTCATCGCGGTGATCCATAACATGGAGTCCTCGCTCAATTTTAACCGGCATCTGCATAATGGCGACCCTCTCAGCGCCAGGACGGTGCATGTCCCGGCCGGGCGGCCCAAACATGGAACTCCACCCTTTACCTGGGAAGAGAGCGCCGCTGACGCTTTGTGCTTGAGGGGCTTGCATATCTGGCAAGACTGGAGCCTACCGGCCTTGCTTTACAAATTGGAAGAATACAATGGCTGGGGTTACCGCCTTTACCACCCCCATGTCCGGTCACCTTATCTGTGGAGTTATTCCAACCATTATGTCAGTGGTAAATATGTGGCTGACGGCCGTTGGTCGGATGAAGCGGTGTCCCGGCAAATAGGGGCCGCGGTCTGTCTGCGCCGCCTGGCCGAATTGGACGTGATCGAATTACCGAAAATCCCATCCCCGGCAATCGCACCTGAACCGGCTGAACCTTTATTACGTTATTCGAAAAACGAACGATCGGCCATAGCCAAAGAACTTCAGAGCTTTTTAAATACCGTGCCCGGCATCTATGTCAAAGTTGATGGCTATCCGGGCCAGAAAACCTCTGATGCCTTCAAAAAGGTTACCGGATATTACATTTATGGTGATCCCCGGACCCCGGCATAATAAAAACCCTTTGATCTTCTTTTTTATCCGAGATATGCTTACTGGGCAGACGGGCCAGACCATCGTGGTCGGGACTGACAAGCATTGGCGCAGGCCTAAATTGAACAGGTGAGAAAGGAACAGCCAATGGAAATTCCGGAATATGTCACGATTGAGGAAGTTAAAAAGGTGTGCCGGGAACTCAAAATAAGCGATTGGACGGCCTTGACCGAGCCCAAGGTACGGCTGGAAGAAGCTCGAAAAATTATGGGCCAGATGGATCTGGGGGGCATGGACATTCCAGTGGAGGACTTCTGCAGGGGGCTGGAGGTCGAACTGGAACACGGCCTGCGGTTCAAGGAGGCCAACGTCACTAATAACCATCCCATTCTGACCGGCAAAATCGTCCTGGCGCATTTCAAGGAATCCCTGGATTATTACCAGCGCCTGGAAGTGGCCGAATTGGAGGGCGATTTGCTAAAAGCGGTCAAAGCCCAAAACTGGCCCAAAGTCGAACGCCTGTATAAAGAACTGGCCGCGGCCCGGCTCGAGCTCAGTCAGGTCGAAACCCGGCTGCTGGGCTAAGCGCCTGATAACCTCATAATTAACCCTGGTTCCCAAGCTCAGCTTGGGAATCAGGGCCTGATAGATCAGTTAATGGCAGGCAGGCTGATCAGGCTGCTTGCGCATTTGCCCCCAGGCGGCGCAAAATCCACTTGGTCAGCTCCACGCTGGGGAGGATGGTAAGGCTCACTCCCAGGGCGATCAGCCAATCCTCCAGGCTAAGCGGTATGGTATGGAACAACCGGGCCAAGGGCTCCCATTCCACCACCGCGGCCAACAAGGCCAGGGAAGACAATACTGCCCCGATCAGAAAGCGGTTCTTCAACAACCCCATCCGCCACAGCGAATAATATTCTGAGCGACAGTTGAAGGCGTTGACCATCTCCAGGAGCACGATGCCCACGAAGGTTATAGTCTGGGCTTTGACCAGGATAAGGTGGGGATCGGTGTAACCGCTGGGATTGGAGTAATAATAGTAGGCAAACAGGGGCAGCAACACCGCCAGCAGATGGATGGGGATCACGGTCAGCAGGGTGTTGACCGGCCGGGTAAAGAGGCCTTGGTTGGGGGGGCGGGGCGGACGCTGCATAACGTCGGGGTCCTTGGGATCCACCCCCAGGGCCAGGGCTGGCAAGCCATCCGTAGTCAGATTGACCCAAAGGATCTGGATGGCGATCAAAGGCAGGGGTAGACCCAGGAAAAAGGCCAGGGACAACACCAGGATTTCACCAATATTGCAGGTCAACAGAAAGATCAGATATTTTTTGATGTTATCGAAAATCACCCGCCCTTCCTCGACCGCGGCCACCAGGGAGGCAAAATTATCGTCGGCCAGGATCATGGCCGCAGTCTCTTTGGTGACCTCGGTGCCGGTGATACCCATGGCCACCCCGATATCGGCCCGCTTCAGGGCAGGGGCGTCATTGACCCCGTCACCGGTCATGGCGACGATCTCTCCCTGGGCCTTGAGGAGGTTGACCAGGCGCAGTTTATGCTCCGGGGCCACCCGGGCAAATACCGGAGTCTGGGGAAGGACGGCCAGTAACTGCTCATCGCTGAGCCGGGTCAGATCCCGGCCGGTCAACACCGGACTGGCCTCGCCAGGATTGCTGGCCAGCAAGCCGATCTCCCGGCCGATGGCCGCAGCCGTAGCCGGATGATCGCCGGTGACCATGATCACCCGGATGCCAGCCCGATGGCATTGAGCCACGGACGCCGAGGCCTCGGGGCGGGCCGGATCGATCATCCCCACCAAGCCGACCCAAACCAGGTCACCCTCAACATTATCCTTATTGTAGTTGGTCAGGTCGTCCGGCAGTTGGCGATAAGCCAGACCCAGGACCCGTAAGGCGGCCGCGGCCATGGCATCGGCCTGGGTCAGAATGCGTTGGCGATCTTCCTCTAATAAAGGTCGGATTTCCCCCTGATAGAATTGCCTCTGGCATTGGCGCAGTAGACTCTCAGGAGCACCCTTGACATAAGCCACTTGGCCCTCCGGAGTCTGATGAACCGTGGTCATGCGGCGCCGTTCAGAATCAAAGGGCACTTCGCCCACCCGAGGCAGGTCCTGGGTTAGCTGTCGATAGTCCAGGCCAGCCTTGCGGGCCAGCACCAGTAAAGCTCCTTCAGTAGGATCGCCCCATACCGACCAGATGCCGTTGGTTTCCTTGAGGACGGCATCATTACATAACAAGGAAATCCGGGCGGCCAGGTTTAGTGTAGGCCAGTTATCCCGATTTATCGGCTGGCCAGAGGCCAGAAATTCCCCTTGGGGCAGATAGCCGCTGCCCGTCACCTCTATTTGGGTATCATCCAGATATAACTGGCGAACAGTCATTTCATTGCGAGTCAGAGTGCCGGTCTTGTCGGTGCAGATTACCGTAGTGCAGCCCATGGTTTCTACCGCGGGCAGCCGTTTGACAATGGCGTTACGGCGGGCCATTTTGGTAGTGCCGATAGCCAGAGCGCCGGTGACCACCGCGGGCAGGGCTTCCGGGACCGCGGCCACCGCCAGGCTTACCCCCCAGATAAACATCTCCAGCCAACCATAGCCTCGCCAAACTCCCAATAAAGCCGCCAGGGCACAGATAGCCAGGGCGATAAGCCCCAGCAGCCGACCGATACTGGCCATACGGAGCTCCAGCGGGGTCTTTTCATGAGTGATTTCTCCCAACATACGGGCAATCTGGCCGAAGGCGGTATTCATGCCGGTGGCGGTGACCACTGCCTGGCCCCGGCCGTAAGTAATTACCGTGGCCCCATAGACCATGCAGGTGCGGTCGCCCAGCGGCGTGTCTTCCGCGTCTACCGCCTTGATATCCTTCCTAACCGGGGTAGATTCGCCGGTCAGGGGGGCTTCGTCGGCCATCAGGTTCATTTGGACCACCACCCGCCCATCAGCCGCCACCCGGTCGCCAGTATGCAATACCAGCAGATCGCCCGGCACCACCTCCCGGGCCGGGATGATAAACTCCTCGCCACCCCGGATAACCGTAGCTGTCGGCGCGGCCATTTGCTTCAGGGCCTGTACTGCCCGTTCAGCCCGATACTCCTGGATAAACCCCAAAATGGTGCTGGCCATGACAATGGCAAAGATGACCAGGGCATCCAGGGTCTCGCCCAGCATTAGGGAAATCGCGGTAGCAATCAGCAAAATGATGATCAAAATATTTTTAAACTGGCCCAGGAAAAGGTCGACCACTGAAACCCGGTGTCCGGCAACCAGCTCATTGGGGCCGTAAAGCCTCTGCCGTTCCTCGACCTGGGCCGCCTGCAGTCCCTTCGGCCCGGTGTCCAAGGCGGCAAATACCTCTTCCAGAGGCATGGTATGAAAAGAAGGCAAAAGGTCTTTTTCTGAGTTCATAGAATGACAAAACCTGTTTAAGAAAAGTTAGCTTGAAATTGAAGTTCTTATCAAAAAATCGGGCCAAGCGATCAATTTTTTTTATTTAACATTTCTTTTAACAGGGACCAATAAAAACTGGCACCAAGGCATTTTAATGAATATTATAAGCTTTGCCTCTCAAAGGGAATTGCGTTGTCAAATCAGCGGCGGAAATGGTATGATCGAACATAACTTTTTACCTGGTCCACCACCCTGGAGAGCTTGATATGGACGAAGGCTTTACTAGGTCTGAAAAGCTGGCCGGGCTGTTTCTCTTCCTGATGCTGCTAGTCACGGTAGCGGCGCTGCTCGCCATTGGCCAGGGCAAGGCCTGGTTCAAGTCACAGCAGACCTACCTGGTCAAATTCAAACAGGGCTATAATCTCACGCCGGGCTCGGCGGTCAAGATGTTTAACACCGAAATCGGCAAGGTGACCGACCTGCACATCAGCCGGATAATGGACCAGACCCAGGTGGTGATCACCATTAAGGTATTAGCTGAGTACGCCGATCTGATCCGCCAGGATTCAGTGGCCGAAGTGCAAAGTCCAGGGCTGTTTGGGAGCGAATATCTGGAAATCAGTCCCGGCTCTTCCGGGTATCCCCCGGTTGCCGAATATGGCACCATCCCTTCCCAGGAACGTAAGACTTTTGCTGATTATTTAGAAGAGTTTAAGCCCGAGGAAAGTTTGCGCCGGGCTAAGCAGATTCTGATTAATCTGGCTTATCTGACCGAACAACTTAAAACCCATGAACGGAAATTGCTCACCTCTGTAAACAAATTTAACGAAGTGATGGCGAGCATTCTCGAGGCCAAGGGATCGCTGGGGAAACTAATGATGCAAACCGACTTCTATGGCCGGCTGGGAGAATCGCTGACCAAAATCGAAAATGTGGTCAAAGATGCCCAAAGCATTACCAGCAATCTTAAGGACACTACCAGCCAGATGCCCGCCCTGGCCAAATCAGTGAGGGAAGAGGTGCAGACGGTTAAAAGCATACTGGCGGACATCAAACAGGGCAGTCAGGAATTTCCTGAATTAATGGGGTCGGCTTCGGAAGCGGCGCGGGGCGGCACCGCGGTGGTGGACGCTCTCAAAGCCAACCCCCTTATCCGTCTGACCCTGCCCAAGCAGCCGGATAGCGAGACTATTCACCTGGAGCCTCGGAATGTCCCTTAAGTTCCTGGGTCGGATTGTTTTGGCATCCCTGGTGATCTGGGGCTGCCGGGCCGGCCCAGATCCCTACGGCCAACAGGTCACCAGGGCCACTACTCTAACTATTCAGGGTCAACAATGGTTTTCCCAGGGAGACCTGCAGCGGGCGGCGCGGGATTTTGGCCGGGCTTTGGAGATCAGCCGGTCCATCGATTATCCCTCAGGGGTGGCGCAGCAGCTAAATAATCTGGGTGCCGTAGCGCTGGAGCAAGGAAACCTGGAAACTGCCCGAGATCTGTTTAATCAGGCCTTGAGCTTAAACCAGGAAATCCCGGATTGGGCCGCCGTCAGCACCAACCTAGCCAACCTGGCCACTGTCGCCCACAAATCTGGCCATCTAGACCGGGCTGGGGAATATCTGCAGGCCGCCCAGAAGGCTGCGGCGCGTTCCGCTTCTACCGAGGCTCGGGGCCGGATCCTTTGTCAACTGGCCAGCTGGTATTTAGATCAACAGGAGCTCGAAGCCGCGACCGCCATGCTAACCCAAGCCCGCCCCCTGGCTACCACCCCGGCCTTGCAGGGCACCTGGAATCATCACTGGGGCTGTTTGCGCCTGGCGCAAGGAGACACTGACGCAGCTTTGACGCATTTTAACCAGGCACTAGCCGCAGACCGGGAGATTCTCGACCGCTCGGCCATGGCCGCTGATCTTTTCGGTTTGGCCGAAACTTACCAGGCCCGAGGTGAGCTGGGCCAGGCCTTTTACTATTATGGCCGGGCCTTCGATGTCTATGCCATCCTGGGGAAAAAGTCCAGGATAGAGGAATGCCTTAAACGCCTCCGTCAGGTTAATGAGGCCGGCCGTCTGGGCCGGTCCCTGAAAAGATTCGAACCCCGCCCTGAGTCGACACCTGGGCAAGCAAGTCAACTTTCATCACAAAAAACCTTTTAGCTAAGGAGGGAAGCCATGGATTACAATGCCGCCACTCTCCAACTTAAGGAAGACCTGCGCTTGCGGACCGAACCCCTGGGAGTCAACTTTTTAAAAAGTCCCGCTGAGCTTCCGGACAAGACCCGACGTCCTTCCAAGGTTTTTAAGAAAAAGGTTACCATCTGTCAGGGTCTAACCATGGCCCGGGTCTATGGCTGGAGCGTCGGCCTGACTAAGGACGACCTCATCTGTATCCCGGCCATGCTGGCCTTTGGATTGACTCCGGCGGCTGAACCGGCTACCGAATTAGGCCAGCTCTTCTGTGAAGTGGGGTTCCATCCGGAGGCTGGCCCCGGCATCCGGGAAGCCCAGGCCCTGCCCCGTCTTGCTCCCGGGGAACTGGGGGCCCTTTATATGAGTCCTCTGGACCGGCTTAAGATGGACCCGGAGATCGTGGTGATTTATGGCAACCCGGCGCAATTGATCCGCCTCATCGGCGCTGCCACCTTTAGTTTTCGGGAACGGGTCAACGGCAGCTTCGGCGGCAAAGTCGAATGCGCCGAATATCTGATCGGTCCCTACCAGAGCCAGCAGATGCGGGTGGCCATCCCGGGGATGGGAGACCGGATCTTCTCCATGACCCAGGACGACGAAATGGTCATGGCCTTCCCCATCCAGTTGCTGGAAGGGCTGCTGGTCGGCCTCAAGGAGGCTGGCCGAAAGATCGGGGCTCGCTACCCGATCACTTTCTATCAGAATTTCCAGCCGGAATTTCCCAAGCCCTATCAGGAACTGGCCAAAAAATTGGGAATGGCCGGAGAATGACATAAATCCCAGACTTTTTAATTTTATTGTGGAACTGGTTATGGAAAAAGAACGGCGGAGCGATTTCAGTCCAATTGCCCGGCGGGTGCTGGAGCAGCGATATCTGCGCCGCGCCGAAGACGGCAGAATCTTGGAAACCCCCGAAGGTCTTTTCCGCCGGGTAGCCCGGACCGTGGCCGCGGCCGAACACCGCTATAGCAGCCCGCCGGCTGCGGCCCGGATGGAGGAAGCCTTCTACGAGGCCATGGCAGAGCTGAAATTTCTTCCCAACAGCCCGACCCTGATGAATGCCGGGACCTCCCGACAGCAATTGGCGGCCTGCTTTGTCTTGCCGATCGAGGATAACATGGAGAGCATCTTGGGGACGGTGCGCGATATGGCCCTGATCCATCAAAGCGGCGGCGGCACCGGGTTTAATTTTTCCCATCTGCGGCCCCGCCTGGACCCGGTGCGGACTACCGGCGGGGTGGCTTCGGGGCCGGTGTCATTTATGCAAATCTTTAATACCACTACCGAGGTGATCAAACAAGGAGGACGACGCCGCGGGGCCAACATGGGCATCCTCCGATATGACCATCCCGATATCCTGGATTTTATCATGGCCAAGGCCACCCCCGGAGCCTTCACCCACTTTAATCTATCCGTGGCGGTCAGCGATGAATTTATGGAAAAGGTGGAGACCGATGACACCTATCCTTTGATCAATCCCCGGACGGGCCGAACGGTCAAAACGCTACCGGCGCGGGAAGTGTTTGAGACCATTTGTCAACAGGCCCTGGAGACCGGAGATCCGGGATTGATTTTTCTGGATGCCATCAATCGCGCCAATCCCCTTCCGGATTTAGGCCAACTGGAGGCCACCAACCCTTGCGGCGAGCAACCTTTGTTGCCTTATGAAGCCTGCAACCTGGGCTCCATCAACCTGGCCCGGCTGGAGCAGGGCGGTGATGTAGATTGGCCCGAATTGGACCGGCTGGTCCGTCTGGGAGTCACTTTTCTAGACGATGTCATCGACCAGAGCCATTACCCCTTGCCCCAGATTGATGCCCTGACCCGGGCCAATCGCAAGATCGGCCTGGGAGTGATGGGACTGGCGGATCTGTTCATCCGCCTGGGCCTTCCCTATGATGATCCTGGAGCCCTGAAACTGGCCGGGCAACTGATGGCCCGCATCCAGGCCACGGCAGTAGCCCAGTCCGAGCAACTGGCCCAGGAGCGGGGGCCATTCCCTAACTTCAGCCGCAGCCGCTGGCATCATGAGGGCAAACCCGGGCGACGCCACGCCACCCTGACCACCATCGCTCCCACCGGCACCATCAGCCTGATCGCCGGAACCAGCAGCGGCATCGAACCATTATTTGCCATTGCCTATATGCGCCGGGCCTTGGAAGGAGAAGAGTTCTTACAGGTACATCCTTTATTTATTCAGAAATTACGAGAGGCTGGCCTGGACCCGGATAAATGGCTGCCTAAGATCAGTCCGGTGGGGCGGGTCCGCCCGTTTACCGACTTGCCAGCCTCCCTGCGTCGGCTGTTTCCCACTACCTTTGAGGTCACACCCGAAATTCAGCTCCAGATGCAGGCGGCCTTTCAACGGCACGTGGACAACGCCGTCTCCAAGACCATCAACCTGCCGCCCAGCGCTACGGCAGCAGAGGCAGCTCACTCCTTCCAACTGGCCTACCGTCTGGGGCTCAAAGGAGTAACCATTTACCGTTATGGCGCGCGTCCGGGCCAGGTACTCAGCCTGCCCCCCGAACCCTTAACGCTGTCCAGCGAGTTCTCTGAGGAGTGCCGTCTCTGTTCGGTGTAGCCGGAAGCAATGACGGTCAAGCCTCCGGCATACCGTTATATTTTACCACGTAGTCAGGCCGCCGGGATAACCCAAAGCTTCGGTTCATGTGGTCCCGCTCATCAAGTCCGATGCGCCGGAACACATCCGCCCAATTGTCAAAATTGCCATACTCCTTGACTAGCGCACTCTTGACCGGTTGTCCCTCCCATTCCGGGTGGTCGGCCACGAATTGAGCATAAACATGCTCGGCGTGGTCTTCGAACTCGGCGTTGAACAGGTAGGCCCGGTGTGGACTGACGAAGGCCATGACCTTGGTTAACAGCCCATAGGAACCGACCATTAAAGACGGAATGGGCCAGTAGAGATACCAGGGATCCTTGATGCCATCCTCTTTCATTTTTTCGTGGATGAGGAGCAAGTGCCAGTATTCATTATCCTGGGCGTCCCGGCACCAGGCCAGCATTTCCCGCGCCTGTCGGACTATTTCTGGATTGCGATAGTGGCGGGTCATACGGGCATATTGGCGGTTTTCCCAGGCGCGGTATGGAATGCTGGCCAAGGTCTCAATAAGCTTGGCTTTGGCAAGGGTTGTTTCCTTTCCCGTCACCAGATCCATCATCCCAAAAAAGATGCGTGCTAACCGGGAGTATTGGTAGCGCGGACGCTGGAGGGATTCTGTTTGAGCCTTTTTTAAATCAATACCTTCTGTTTGCATATGATTTTCTCCCATTAGGCTTAAAAGTTGTTATCCATGGATGGCAAGATCGGCGACCATTACGTCTTTTACAAGAATTATTACTCCGAGCATTTAATACCAAGTTGCGATCAAAGAGCGGAAATGCCCCCTCACCCTCGCCCTCTCCCCCCAGCAGGGGAGAGGGGATAAAGGATAAAATTACTCATTTGAAAGCTAATGGGTATAAAAGGTTAATTTGAGGGAGGGGTAGGGGTCTGCGACCATTAGCCCCCTCTCCCATGAACAGTGGTTAAATTTACCCGAAAATTCGCCTGTCAAGACGGTACGGCACAGGGAAAGTATAAAAGCTTTTTATTCCAACATGATAGGTGATGGGCAGCTGAAGGGCCAGCGGGAAAATATTAATTTTTTCCCTCCGATAAGCCACCATTTACGTCCGCGGGCCTGACTGCTTAAACTAGGCTGGAGCAGCGCCGCACTCAGTGGATAAGCAATAACGGCGCTGCTCCCCGGCTGCCTTACAAATTGAAGAAAGCCACCCAGACCCGGAGCTTGGGGCTAATTTTTAGTAAGGTATTAGATTAATGTTACTTTTCCAATTCATAGGGCCATTGCACGACCCCGCCATCCATGAACATGATATCTTTAAATCCCAGTCCTTCCAGAATTTTCACGGCCTCATAACCCCGCAGACTCAGTTTGCAGAAGGGAATAATGGTTTTGTCTTTTGGGAATTCTGGCGCCTTTTCCCGTAAGCGGCCTAAGGGCATGAGAAAAGTGTGCGGATTTTTGAGACGGACCTCTTGGAATTCCTGCGGCGTGCGGACATCCAAGAGCATGAAATCTTTGCCCTGCTCGGTCATTTCCTGGACCGCCATGGGGGTGATGGAAGGAGCCCGGCCCTCCAGTTTGTTGAGCATGACATTGGCGGCCACCAGGAGGTTATCAAGGGCCGACGAGAAGGGCGGAGAATAGGCCAGATTGAGCTGCGACACGGTATCCAGGGTAGCCCCCAAGGTCATTGCCGTAGCCGCCACATCCAGCCGTTTAGAACCATCGCCGGGACCTACCACCTGCACCCCCAGGAGGCGGCGAGTTTTGCTGTCGGCCACCATTTTGAGGCCCACCACGCCGCTTTGGGGATAATAATGAGCATGATCCGGGCCTGGAACCAGGGCCGTGACCACCTCAAAGCCCAACTCGCGAGCTACCGACTCTTTAAGTCCGGTAGCTCCCACGTTAAAATCAAAGACCTTGGCTACCGAAGTACCGACGAAACCCTTGAAGGTCTCCTGTCCACCAGTGACGTTGGTACCGATAATCCGGCCGTGAATATTAGCCAACTGGCCGGAAGAGACAAAGGCTGGCTTGCCGGTCAGCAGATGTTTGCTTTCCACGCAGTCGCCGCCAGCATAGATATCGGGATCAGAAGTCCGCAGGTAATCATCCACCTTGATGGCCCCGGTTTGGCCCAGCTCCAGCCCGGCCTGGCGGGCCAGCTCCACATTGGGACGCACGCCAATGGCAATCAGGACTAAGTCGGCGTCATATTCACCTTTATCGGTGACCACCTTCTTGACTTTGCCCTCTGCCGTGCCAACAAAACGGGCCGCCCGTTCTTGAGTGCGAACCGCCACGCCTTTCTCGTTTAAATGACGGGTTAACAAGGCGGCGATTTCAAAATCTAACAGATTCGGAGCTACAAAATCCAGGGCTTCGATCAGGGTGACCTCGATTCCCTGATGGGCCAAGGCTTCGGTCACTTCCAGGCCGATCCAGCCAGCCCCGATCAATACCGCCTTTTTAGGCTGGTCGCGTTCAATCGCTTCCCGAATGGCCAAGGCATGCTTGGGACTTTGCAGAGGAAAGATGTTTTCCAGGTCAATACCTGCAATCGGCGGCCGTACCGGCTGTGCACCGGTCGCTAACACTAACCGGTCATACGGGACGGTTTCCGTTTCGCCGGTTTTGACATCTTTCACCTCCACGGTTTTTTGGCCCCGGTCAATTGCCGTCACCCGTTTGCCCGTCTTGAGGTCAAAGCCTTTGACATTTTTGAAAAATCCCGCATCCCGAACCACTCCTACCGGGGTGGCCAGGAGTTCTTTGATATCGGGAATAGCCCCGGAAATGAAGAAAGGCAGACCGCAGCCGGCGTATGACACAAATTCTCCCTGCTCAAATAGGGTGATTTGCGCCTGAGGATCACAACGCCGGGCCCGAGCCGCGGCCTTGGGACCTGCAGCTACCCCGCCTACAACCACAATTTTCATGGAACTCGCCATCAGATGCCCTCCCCTGTCGACGTAGAACAACAATTATTGGGAAGGGAGAAGGCTACCTAACAGATCAAGGGCTAATCAAGCTCCAACCGTTACCTCATAGCCTCCTCCTGGCCTTTATGATTGAATTATTTACCCTAAGTAGTTTTCTTTTTTTCCAATTCTTGAAGTCGAGCCTGAATCTGTCGTAACTGCTTTTCAATGCTGCGAGCCGCCTCTCGAAGCTGGGAAATCTCGTTTTGGCTGGTAGACGGTGCCCAGGTCCCCCCGGCTGGAGGTGGTCCAGGCCCAAAACCAGGTCCCGGGCCATAGGCTGGTTCACCGGGCCGCCAGCAGCGGCCCATGCCGCGGCCGCCGCCCATACCGCGACCGCCCCCCATACCTCGCCCTGGTCCCATACCCGGTCCCACTGCGGCGGGGTTAATCTCTTGGGGAACGATACGTCCGGCCTTTAAGGCTTCCAGAACCTCGCCCACTGTGCCTTCGACATCCAGGGCCACCTTAATGCCGCTGGCTGCGAAAACCTGCTGGGCATTGGGACCGACCCGTCCGGTGAGGACCACCTGGACTCCCTGATTGGCCACCCATTGCCCCCCTTGAATTCCAGCCCCCCCGATAGCGTCGCGCGCCGGGTTGGGATAGGCTTGATATTCCATGGTGTCAGGGTCGGCCAGGATAAAATAGTTACAGCGGCCGAATCGGGGATCAACCCGGGAATCCAGCGTATTACCTTCGCTACTTATGCAAACTCGCATAATATTTATAAAAAAACCTCCTTAGATTAATAATTGTGTGTACCGATAACCACCTCTTTACCCGTCGTCTCCTCAATCATTTTCTTGAGCTTATCGAGGTCGATGGGACAGCCCGAGGTTTTGGTAGCCTTAACCAGACAGGTGCCGATATGCAAGGTGTCAAAGTCCACCCCGTTTTGGTTACAGATATGCCTGACCAGGTTTAATTTTGGCATGGCCAAGCCGGGGCAGCCGCCGCAATCACACATCGCCACAACCTCGATGTCATCTTTATAACGGGCGAACTCGCCGTCCTTGCGTTTCATGGCCTTGAAACAGGTGATACACCCGATACACATTTTGTCTTTGACATTTTGGCAAGACATAATGGCAATCCGCGACATGGTAGTTCCTCCTTTTTGTTTAATCACCTAATGATGATAAATATAGAAAATAACCGTAAACAACAAATCAAACCCCTACAGCTGCCTTGCCGAGCCCTGCCAATTTGCTTGGCCCAGAATCCCTGCTGTTATCTAGCAAGGTTATTACTATACCTCACATACTCTTTCAGGTCAATAGTATAAAATGAACCTATGATCGTTTGTGAATGATTGGTTTTCTGATGATTTTTAAATATTCCATTGCCGAAATTAACTTTTGAGATTTTGCCAGGTTATCTCTTTAGCCGTAATGCCTTCCAGAGATAGCGACAAATAACTCCGATCCGCTAGCAAATCCTACATCAGACGAGGTAAAGAAAAGGAAAATATCGAGCCGCGGCCTGGCTCGCTTTCTACCCAGATCTTCCCGCCATGGGCCTCGATGATGGTCTTAACCGTCGCCAGCCCCAGGCCAAAACCCCTGGGCCGTTTGGGGTCCGTTCCCCGAAAAAAGATCTCGAAGAGATGCGATAAATCCTCAGGGGGGATCCCGGTGCCCTGATCTTGAACCCGGAAAACAATCTCCTGGTCTAGACTTTGGACCGTCAGCGTAACCACGGTCTGGGGCCGCGAATACTTAATGGCATTCTCTAGCAGGTTTTCCAACACCCTGCGGAAAAGCTGGGGATCGGCTTCAATTACCAGGATTTCCTCCGGATATTCGGCGATCAGGGTAACTCCCCGGGACTCCGCTATAGGCTCCAACAAGGCCAGCACTTCCTGGCATTCCTTTTCCACCTGGATGCTGCTCGGTAGTGGTTTGATTTCGTGCAACTGGAGCCGGGCAAACTCTAAAAAGTTGTTGATCAGGTCTTCCAGGCGTTGCATTTCCTGGTCGATGGTCTCCAGATAGGAAGCTTGGCTGTCGGATAGGGGTCCAAGTTTCCCTCGTCGGAGACGGTTGGTAAGTCCTCCAATAGCCACTACCGGAGTTTTGAGGTCATGGGCAAACATGGACACCAGATTGCGGCGTTCTTCCTCCTGCTTCTTTAATAAGGTGATGTCTCGAAAGGTCTCCACTCCCCCCAGCAACTCTCCCTGATCATTGCGCAGGGCGGCAGTACAAAGGGTAACCGGAATCTTCTTGCCATCACGGTTTTCAATGACGGCTTCTCGCTCCAAAGCGGTTTTCTGAGCCATGGCCTGCCGGAGTGGACAATCGGTATGACACAGATTGCTGCGCAGAATATCTGCACAAAATTTACCCAAAGCCTCAGAACGCGGATAACCGGTGAGTTCTTCCGCCCGGGGATTAAAATCGGTAATCCGCATCTGACTGTCCACCGTAAAGATTCCTACTGGAATACTCTGGATAATAAAGTGGGCCCAGTCATAGGTCTCTATTATCGGTTCGGCCTGATTCTCCGGCATCCGGCGGTTTTCTCTTCCTTAGTTTAGACTGAGGCCCGCTGCCGAGCTGGTCGTCGGTGCGGGCCTCTCAATTCGCATTATTCCTGAGCCTGGGTTTCTTCTAGTTCGGCCAGGCGTTTCTGAATGGCTTCTAACTGACTCTGTAAGAACGATTGTTCTTCCTTGAGATCAGCCATCTCCTCTTGGGGAGTGGAATAGTAGGGGGCCGCGCCCCCCCCCGTATAGCCGGGCCCCCAGGGATCAAAACCCCAGGGCGGGCCCCAACCGCCGAAGCGGTAACCCCGGTAGGGTCTTCCAGCATATCCCCAGCCCGGAGGGCCATAACCCCAACCGCGGCCTCGCCAGCCCCAGCCTCTGCTCCAGAGACGGCCCCCGCCGCCCCAGCCATACACGCGGCCCAGGCCCATGCCACAGGGGCCGCGGCCCCAGCCGGTGCCCGGACCCCGGCCCCAAGGACCGGTTCCATCAAAGAATGGCATAACCTACCTCCATGTTTTTTTTATGTTAAGACCTTCACGGTCGAAAGCCATTTTTGAAATCTGCCAGTAATCTCTTTCCACCAATCTAGCGTTCCCGGGTCATCGCAGTGCCACACTGGGGGCACTTGACTTCAAAGCAAGGAACTCCCAATTGATGCGGCACCTTCTGGCCGCAGGCGGGGCAGATACAAAAGCCTCCCGGGCCGGCACCAAAGCCGCCGGCACGGCCCCCACCACGCCCCGGACCGCCACCACCTTTAGGACCCGGTCCCTGACCCCTCCCTCTACCATCGGGCATCGTAAACCTCCTTGTCCAGGCCTCCAGTCGGGGGTCTTGCCCCCACCAGCAGCCCTGCAAAAATTTTTGTAACACGGTATAGACCTCGCCTTGCACCCAAGGTATGCCCACCATACCCCAGTGCCGCACATAGCCCAGGAGCCAGTCTTCGATAGCTCCGCAGATTAATACCCGAACCCCTGTCTGGCGCAGTTGTCGGACCCGTTCCGCCTCACTTTCGGCTCCCCAATAAAGCACCTGCAAATCATGATAGCCCCGCGGTGACAAGGTAAAAACCCAACCCTCCCGGGCATGGTCAAATCTTGGTGCCACCCGGCCGCGAAATACCGGAATCGCCACTTTTAAAAAACGCCTCACATTTATTAAGGAAATGCAAATTTAAGACCAAAGAAACCTGTTTGTAACTAGGCCATATTATTTAATAATAATCGTCTCAAAATTACTGGCGAGAAATTATTATTTCATAATGAATTAATTTAATTCATTATGAATTATTTACTGCGGTGACGGGAACTGGAAGCCGGGGCCAGCAACCCGTATTTTTGCATTTTTCTCCACAGGGTGGAAGGAGCAATGCCCAGCGCCTGGGCAGTCCGCCCCCGCTGGCCCTGGTATTGGGCCAGGGTGTCGGCAATGAGTCGGGCCTCTGAGGCCGCCAGGGTCGAAGCCGTGGACCCTAACCCGGTGGCGGGGTTGGAAAGCTCCCTCAATTCCTCCGGGAGGTCGCGCAGTTCCAGGCGTTCCCCCCGGCACAGCACCACCCCATGTTCAATGATGTTTTCCAGTTCGCGAACATTACCGGGAAACTCATAGCGCAACAACCGTTCCAAAACCTCCGGAGTCACCCCGGTCAGCCGTTTGCCTTTCAAGGCGCGATGTTTACGAATGAAGAAGTCAACCAACAGCGGGATATCCTCCCGCCGTTGCCGGAGCGGAGGTAGGCGCAGCCGCACCACATTGAGACGATAATATAGGTCGGGGCGAAAGCGCCCCTGGCGCACCTCGTCCTTCAAGACCTTGTTGGTGGCGGCGATCACCCGGACATCGGCCCGGATAGGGGTATTGCTCCCCAAGGGGACATATTCCTTGTCGTCCAGCACCCGCAGCAGCTTGACCTGCATGGCGGGCGACAATTCTCCGACTTCGTCCAGCAACAGGGTGCCGCCCTGGGCCGCGGCAAAGCGTCCCGGTTTGTCCTGTTTGGCATCGGTGAAGGCCCCCTTGACATAACCGAAAAGCTCGGATTCCAGCAAGGGATCGGGCAGGGCGCTACAGTTGACCACCACATACGGCCCAGTCTGGCGGTGGCTCAACTCATGCAAAGCCCGGGAGACCAAATTTTTGCCGGTGCCGGATTCCCCTTCCAAGAGCACGGTGGCGTCGCTCGGGGCCAGATCGGGCAAAATGGCCAGAATATCTTGCATGGCCGGGCTTTTGGCCAGAATATCCTGAATGGTATATTGCTTGGTGAGTTCTTTGCGCAGCGACTCTAGGGCCGACAGATCGCGGAAGGTCTCCACCCCACCGATTACCTGACCGTTTTGATTTTTTAACACCGTGGTGCAGATTTTCAGGGGTACCCGGCGGCCCTGGCTGTCCAGGATGTCCACATCTACTTCTAACCGGGCCCGGCCACTGGCGATGCTCTCTTCCAAAGGACAGCGCTGCTGACAGATATTGGCCCGCAACACCTCATAGCATTTCTGGCCCAGGGCGTCCTGCCGGGAGATGCCGGTGATCTCCTCAGCCGCGGCATTGAAACTCAAAATGGTAAAATCCTTGTCCACCGTAAATACCCCTTCCGCTAGGCTGTCCAAAATCAATTCAGTGATCTGGGGGGATGGGGAACGGCGAGCCGCCATAGTCTTCTCCTCTAAAAATCCTGATAGTTTTCGATAAACTGGAGACTGTTTCTGTCATCTATTTTATTTGAACCAAAAGTTAAGGTCAATGGTTTATTTCAATTTGAAATATCACTTTCCATCATTTGGAATTAATAAGAGCAATGGAAGGCAAACAGCTCAGGCTGATCTGCGGGTCCCCTACCTAAACCTCTCTCAGGGCAGAGTTTAAGAGATCATCGTATTATTTGTTTACCCTCGACGCGTTATGATATAAATAGGCCATGCAATTTTTGCCTGTTCAGGGAGTTCAGCAATATGGCCCTCATTCGAACCCGTTTTTCTCCCAGTCCCACCGGCTACTTTCATTTGGGCGGGGCGCGCACCGCCCTGTTTAACTGGCTCTTTGCCCGGCACCACCAGGGAGTCTTCGTGCTGCGTATCGAAGATACCGATGTGGCCCGCTCCGAAGCGCGTTATGAAGAAGACATCCTGGAAAGCCTGCTATGGCTGGGTCTGGACTGGGATGAAGGCCCCTATTACCAATCCTCCCGTCTCGAGCTCTATCACGATTTCGTCAAACGCTTATTAGCTGCGGGGGCTGCATATTACTGTGACTGTCCACCCGAGCGGTTGGAGGAAAAACGTCGGGCCGCCTTGGCCCGGGGCGAGAATCCCCGCTATGATGGCCACTGTCGTAATCGGAACCTGGGGCCGAGCGCCAATACTGCGGTCCGCTTCCGCTCTCCCCAGACAGGCAGCACCCATTGGCACGATCTGACTAAAGGCCCCATCGCCTTTGATAATCAGGAGCTTGATGATCTGGTTCTGCTTCGGGCCGATGGCATTCCGACTTACAATTTTGCGGTGGTGGTCGATGATCTCACCATGGAGATAACCCATGTTATCCGGGGGGATGACCACATTCCCAACACTCCCCGGCAGATACTCCTCTATCAGGCCCTGGGCGCGGCTTGCCCCCAATTTGCCCACATCCCGATGATTTTGGGGCCGGACAAGGCCAAACTCTCCAAGCGCCATGGCGCCTTGTCGGTGCTGGCTTACCGGGACATGGGTTTTTTGCCCCAGGCCCTGGTCAATTATCTGGCCCGTTTGGGCTGGTCGCATGGCGATCAGGAAATCTTTTCCCGAGAGGAGTTGATCAACTACTTTTCCCTGGATCAGGTCAGCAAATCCGCCGGAATCTTCAACGCCGACAAACTTCTGTGGCTCAACGGCCATTATATCCGGGAAACCGCGGATGACAAACTGGCCCGGTCATTGAGAAATTTCCTGGCTCAGCAGGGTATACTAACTAATGATGTAAATTATCTGACCCGGGTGGTGGCGACCTTGAAGCCCCGGGCCCACACCCTGGTGGAAATGGCCGAAATGGCACGGTTCTATTTTCGGGATCCCCGGCCCTATGAGGAAAAAGCGGCCCAGAAATTCCTCACCCCGACAATCCGGCCGGTTCTGGCCGAGATCCGGACCCGACTGGCGACCCTGCCTGAATTGCGGGAAGAAGACCTCAATCGGATCTTTACTGAGGTGCAAAAGCGCTCCGGCCTCAAGATGGTGGCTCTAGCCCAGGCGGTGCGGGTGGCCTTAACCGGCAAAACCGCCAGCCCCGGACTCTTTGAGATCATGGATATTCTGGGCAAGGAGGAGGTGCTACAGCGATTGGCGGTTGCCCTGGAGTCGATCCGGGATTGAGGGCGGCCCACCCTGAGCAAATGGCAAGATATTGTCTTTCCTGGATATTTTTGCTAGTGATGGTATTAATTGGGCTGGCGGCTTGGTTTAACTTGGCCCTGAGGGCGGCAAAAGCTTTATCAGAGACGCACCATTGCTAAGGAAAGCCTGGACAAGGCGTGCAGCCAATAAGAAAGAGACCGTGCTCAGGTTAAGGAAGTAGAGGCCGACCTAAAAACCGGCCATCTTGGTGGCCGGAGCGACGCTGTCAAAGCAACACAGGCTGAGGTCAAGGCAGCCCGGGCCAGATTGGCCCAACTGCAGTGGAACCTGGATTAAAAAATCCAGACGGCTCCCCAGGCCGGACTGGTTTTTGACCATTATATTATCAGGGTGAGTGGGGCCCCGCCGGTGATTTATTCCAGCCAGAGCCGGGCTAAACTGGTCTTTCTGATCGAGGCCCGACCCGAACCCGAGGTTGCCACTCGCTTTCACCCCGGGCAACCGGTGGATGTATCGCTGGTTAAACCAGAGCATTGCCTGACTGAAACGGAACTGGTGATCGACGTTCGCATGCTCTGCGGGTTGCTGCTTCCTGATGCGGGCCGCCGGCGGCTGGAAACAACGTTTGGCATTGGCAAGTTGCATCTTGCATGAACCTAAGCTGTTGTTGCTAGACGAACCTACTGCCGCGATAGATCCCGGGGCCCGCCGGGATTTTTGGGATGAGACACACAACTTGTCCTCCCAAGGCATCACCGCTCTGATCAGCACCCATTACATGGATGAAGCCCAAAGATGTCACCGGCTGGCCTATATTGCCTTTGGGGATCTGTTCTGATTTCTGGTTTCATGTTCCCTTTCCGGGGCATGCCTAGGTGGGCGCAATGGCTTGGTGAAATCTTACCTCTGACTCATTACCTCCGGTTGGTGCGGGGCATTCTGCTCAAAGGCAATGGGCTGAGTGAGGCTTGGCCCCACATCTGGCCCATTGCCCTGTTTTTGATCGGCACCCTGGCAGTGGGGCTGAAGCTTTACCGTCAGACCCTGGATTAACCGTTCATTGCATTCCAGGGGCATAACCAGGCAGGCTTAGAGAGAAACCGGAATACCCGCTAATCCTCAGAAAAAGCTTGACTATCCTTTCTAACCAAGTATCTTAATCAAGTGTTTTCCTAAAATTTTCAGCTTGTCGGCGAGGGAAGCGTGAGGCTGTTAATTATTGGATTCACTGTCTGGCTATGGTTGGGGAGTTGTACTCCAGGTTGGCCCCAGCCCCGGCAATCGGACGAAATGCTGACTTTAAAACAGGCCATTGAGGTAGCGTTAAAAAACCACCCGTCGATCATCGAATTCCGGGAAAAGGCCCAGGCCGCCAAGGCCCAGATCGGCATTGCGCGGGCCAATTATTTTCCTCAGCTCAAATATACTTCGGGATACGACTATGGGACGTTGTATGGGGGTAGAACTACTGATTTCGACACCACCTTTCTGAGCAGCCCTTCCGGTGCCGGCTCTTTTTATCTGCCCTCCAGAGGGGGAGGCCCGGGAGATTATTTTTCGCATCGCTTTACCCTGAACCAGTTGCTTTACGATTTTGGTAAAACATCCGGTCAGGTGGCCGAATCCCAGGCCAATTATCAGGCCTCCAATCAGGACTACGCCAATACCCGGCAACAGGTAGTGCTCAAGGCCAAGACCGCTTATTTTGGCTACTTAGCCGCCAAACGGGCCGCCGAGGTGAGCCAAAAAAACGTTGTGCTTAATCAGGAACTGGTACGGCAGGCCCAGGGCTTTTATAAAGTGGGCATCAGGGCCAAAATCGACGTGGCCAAAGCCGAAGCCAACCTTTACGATGCCGAGTCGGCCCTGATCCAGGCCAAAAACACCTTCAAGCTCTCCAAAGTGGAATTGATGAACGCTTTAGGACTCGAGACCTGGCCCTACAGCGATCTAAAAGATATCCTGGATGTTCAACCTATTCCCATTAGCCTGAAGGAGGCCAAAAAGTTAGCCTTCCAAAGGCGTCCGGAACTCCTGAAAAATCTTTCCCAGCAAGAATCATCCAAAGCTGCGGTCCAGATCGCCCGGTCCGGATATTTTCCTACCCTCAGCGCTGCCGGAACCCATAGCTGGCGAGGCAGCGATTACCCATTGCGAGAGGGCTGGACCATCGGGGTGGGGGTTACCTTCCCCTTATTCGAGGGCTTGTCAACTGTAAACGATGTTCGTCGGGCCAGGTCAACACTGCAGTCGGTGGAAGCCAAGGAACAGGTGATCCGGCAGGATATCACCAAGGAAGTCGAGCAGAGTTACCTGGACCTAATAGCTGCAGCAGAAAAAATCCGGGCCACGGCCAAGGCCCTGGAGGCCGCCAGAGAAAACCTGAGGCTGGCCCGGGGACGTTACCAGGCCGGGGTTGGTTCTATTATTGAAGTGACTGATGCCCAGGTCCAATTTTATGATTCTGAATTGAAACACATCCGCAGCCTTTATGACCATAAGGTGGCAATGGCCCAGTTAGAAAAGGCAACTGGTACCCCCTACTAGATAATGACTGGTATCCCTGGTGTAATTGGTAAAATAGAGCAGCAGCCTACCACAGTCCATGATTGGAAAGACGATCAATCAGATCGGCAGCGGAAAAAAACTGCCAGGCCTGGAGGCCATGCTGTCGGGCCGCCTCGACATTGGGGAGCTGGTCGTCGATGAACAGGCACTGCTCCGGGGAGGTTTCCAAAGCTGCAATCAGGGCCTGGTAAATACCTGGCTCCGGCTTCTGGCTACCCAGTTGATAAGAAAGAATAAAGCGGCTGAAATGGCGTAGCACCGGAAAATTGGCTAAGACATACTCAAAGTGGAGAGGATCAGTATTAGAAACGATAAATAAAGGATACCGTTCTTGTAGCCGGGCCACTACCGTCTGCATGCCCTCCCAGGGGGAAAAAATGCCGGTCCAATACTGGCAGAATTGCTCATAGGGCAGTAAACAATTTAAGCGGTCCATTAGCTGCTGATAGAATACCTGGGAGGATAAACGACCGCAATCATAATCGGCTTTGAGGGAACTGGCAAAAGTCAGGGCTAATATCTCCTCTGGGGCGGCTTGGGTGTGTGGGGCTAACCAGCCGGCCAGTTTCATCTGGTCGACCCGAACCAAGACATTACCTAAATCAAAGGCCAGGGCCGAAACGGGCCGGTTGCGCTCAGGATGCATAAGGGCCTCTTTGATTTTTATTATAAATTGACTGCTGATCATCTACTTTTTCATTAAGTTCCTTGGATTGATTATCCTCAGAAAGTAAAATTGTAAAGTGAAATATTTAATGTCATCCAGTTCAGGCCCCTGAACTGGAAAAGGGGGTATCGTGGCAAAAAGCACAGGATGGACATTTTTTTTGGCCATACTGTTGGGCATTGTAGGCACCACGGTTTTTTGGCTGTATAGCCCTTTTCTTGATCAAAAGGTGGCCAATCAGATAGAAGCAGCCTTAAAAAACAAAGAATTTAGTATTCAGGCGCTGAAAGGCAGCGGAGCCGAGATTCAAGGTGCTCCCTCCATGGCTCAGAGTCATCGTTTCCTGCTGATCTCGGGGAACAACCAGACCTTCTTGGCCGATCTCAAAGACGGCCGGGTATGGCGTTACTTCCGGCATAGCAAGGAAGGCGGTTGGCCTCGGGAAGCCGAGGGTTTTATCCCCCTGCGCTTCTATTTTCAGGGCAAAAAATTCTATGCCGCCAGCGAGGCCAGCCCTGATCAGATTGGCAACCCAAGGGATTCTAACCCAGAATCTGGTTTGGGTAGTAACTGACTTTGTGGCGTCGATTGCTGGCCCAGGATTTGACCTGGGGAATATTTATATTCTTGGTAGCCGCGGCGTTGGGCCTCATGGCCCACTGGTCACTGGTGCGTCATGGATTCCAGGGCGATCTGGCGGCTCGGTTGGAGCACTGGCGGGAGCAGTATCGGCAGTCAGAATTCCCAGAGATTAAAACCGTCAACCTGGAGCAGGCCTACGCCCTGTACCGCCAAGGGGACACGGTGTTCATCGATGCTCGCCCAGAGCCCGAATTTAATGAACTGCACATCGCCGGAGCCGTCAACCTGACCGCCGACCGTCTGAACCACCAGGGTGTCGATACCTTAGCAGGTATCGACCGGCAGCGTCAGATCGTGGTATATTGTGGGCAGAAAAACTGCGATGCCAGTCTGGAAGTGGCGGAGGTTCTCCAGGCCCGAGGCTTTATTAACGTTATGGCATTCTTGGAGGGATTTCGTGCCTGGGATGAGGCCGGGTACCCGGTTGACATCGGGTACTAAACGCTTCCTAACCTTCTTGCTGCGACTGGCCCTGGGGAGCGTTTTTGTCTATGCCGGATTGCAAAAATATTCTTACCCTTACCAGTTTACCGAAACCGTAATGGCCTACCAACTCCTGCCTCACCCCTTGGTCGGCCTGACCGTCGCCATCGTACCCTGGGTGGAAATGGTCAGCGGTGCCCTGCTGCTCCTGGGTATCAAACCGCGCAGTTGCCTGCTGTTGATTCAGACGGTACTGGTAATTTTCATGATCGTCCTGGCCGTCACCATGCTGCGGGGTCTGAATATCGATTGTGGCTGCGGATTGTTTTCCGAGAGGCAGGTCGGGTTCCTGGCCATGTTGGAAGACGGACTGCTGTTGGCCCTGGCCGCCTGGCTCTACCTGATGGAAATAAATAAAATATTGCCTGCCCGATAATTCTTCTTGGGCTGCTTGGGCCAATCAAACCTGTCAGCGAACTCCGATCCAGGGATTGCCCTTGAAGTTCCGCCCCCCGCATGATACAAATTGATAAATTATTACTCATGTATTAAATAAATGAATCGGGGTTAGAAAAAAACAGTTCTTGGTTTCGGTTCTCAGTCAAAAATATTTTAAGAACATTTATCGGAAGGAAAATTATGGGCAGGTTTTTTGACCTGCATGACCCGGTTGAGAAGAAATATATCTTTAATAGTTTCATCATCCTGGTGATCATCGTCGAGTTACTCATCTTCCTGGTAACCCTGATCTGGCAGATCGACGCCGGGGTGTTTTCGGAACAGGTGACGGTAGTCCCTTTTCCCTGGAAGGAATACCTGGTGGCGGCCTTCACTGCCCCCATTGTGATGATGTTTCTTTTTGGGTTAATCGTCAAAGGCTTCGATACCTTCAATTCCTCTTCGGAAACCCTCCCTAAAGATCAGCAGGCCAGGCGCTACCACTGGCTGGCCTGCAAATGGTCCAGAGTTTCTTACCTGCTGGGATTGGTATTCTTAATATCGGTTATTTACGCCTTAGTACGGCTGGATCGGGTGCTGCCGATATTAAGGCAAATCTTTACCTTTTTGGGTCTCTGGGCCACTTATTTGGTCATCGGCGTTCTCGCCCTGGGGTTGCTGTACTTCCCCCTCAACCTGATTCTGCGTTACCGGTTGCAAAAGAAAGCCATGGAATATCAGTATCTGCTCCACATGGCAGAACGTCAGGCCCGGGTCTTGGACAATGCTGCGGAACACTTGACTCCGACAGCCGATGATCCGAACCAGCCCCATCTCGATTCCCCACCGGAATCCTCGTCTCCATCTCTGGAGGATCACCGCAAACAGTAATAATTTCTTGGTGGTAAAATTCTGATTTCAGCCTGCCGTTTTTGCCTGGACATTTTCTAATGCGGTCCTTATTGGATTTTGCCTCTTGCCATCTTATTTCATGATTCTTATGTTGTCTGTAGTTAGTGAGGCAAAATTCAGGAAGATCTCCAGGCCAACCTTGCTGTTGGCAAGGCAACCACCCAAAGGAGGCAACCAGATGGCAAATCAGAATAATGTGGCCCGGGTGACTCACATCATCGCCGAATCCCCTACCAGCTTTGAAGATGCTGTCAGGGTCGGGTTTGAAAGGGCAAATAAAACTTTGCGGGGCATTACTGGTCTGCGGATTGCGGAACAACGGGTGAGTGTCAAGGAAGGTAAAATAGATGCCTTCCGGGTGCGGATGGAAGTGATTTTTATTTTGGAAGATTAATTCTCCCTGATTTATGTTAGTTGTAGACGGCTCTTATGGCGAAGGGGGCGGTCAGATCTTGAGGACCGCCCTTTCTTTGGCGGCCCTGCGGGGCCAGTCAGTGAGGATTGAAAATATTCGCGCTCGCCGTCCGAAACCGGGACTACGGCCGCAGCATCTGACCGCGGTGCAGGCCTTGGCCCGCATTACCCAGGCCGAAATCAGGGGCGCGGAAATCGGCTCTACCGATCTCACTTTTAAGCCCCGGGGCGTCATTCCGGGCAACTATAGCTTCGATGTCGCCGAACGCACCAGGAGTGCCGGTTCAGTCACCCTGGTCGCCCAAGCCTTGTTGGCCCCCCTAGCCTTGGCTGCAAGCCCAGCAGTATTGACTCTGAAAGGCGGCACCCATGTGCCCTGGAGCCCTCCGGCGCATTATCTGTCCCTGGTTTTTTTTCCGGCCTTGCAGGAACTGGGCCTGTCGGTCCGGTTAGAATTGCTTAAGTGGGGTTGGTATCCCCGTGGTGGGGGTGAAATCCGGGTGCATATCCAGCCCGCCAAAGCTTTCCAATCGGCCTACTGGACCACGCCCCCGGAGACCGCCGCTTTCCGGGGCCTATCTGCCGCTGCCAACCTGCCAGAGCACGTGATTAACCGCCAACGGGACCGATTAACAGCCAGACTGGGCTGGCCGGTGCCGATCGAACCGGTTCAGGCCCCCAGCCCAGGCCCGGGCAGTCTGGTTTTTCTCTGGGGTCCTCAAGCCGGATTTTCGGCCCTGGGAGCGCGGGGTAAACGGGCGGAGACCGTAGCCGATGAGGTGGCCGATGCTTTCTTCAAATTCCAGTCCCGACGGGCCGCGGTCGATTGCCACCTGGCTGACCAGATAGTGCTTTATCTGGGCCTGGCTAAAGACCCCTCAGTTATTCGTACTGAAGAAATCACCTCCCACCTGCTGACCAACATCTTCGTCATTGAGCAATTTCTGGGACCGAAATTCAACATCGATGGTCAATTAGGGGCCCCAGGCCTAATCAGCACCCTGAGGGGCCGGTATTAGGAATTCGGAAGCCGGCCGGATAACTATCTCAGAGTTTTTTTGCTTGACAAGCAGCCCGGATCTTGTCGATATTTAAAATATAGTTTTACAGGTGCCATTAAGGGCTTAATAGGGAAGCCGGTGCGAGTCCGGCATGGTCCCGCCGCTGTAACCGGGAACGAAACCTGCTCAACCGCCACTCTTGTCTGGATAGGGCCAGGGGAAGGCGCAGGGATTAGGGTGATCCGGGAGTCAGAAGACCTGCCTGTAAATTCGGTTTCAGCCCTCACGTTGGATGAGGCGCAAACCAGGCTCCGAGGATGGTAAACTTAGGAGCTCCAAGGATCAAGCAAGCTGGGTGCAATCCTTGAGTCGCAGACTCAAGGATTTTTTTTAATATAGAGAATTATCTCCCACGACTTGGGGAGGCGAGGCAGAAAGATTGATCTCGTTATTTGACAAGGGCGGTCCGATCATGTGGCCGATTCTGGCCTGTTCCATCCTGGCCTTGGCCATCATTCTAGAACGGGCCTATTTCTTCTTGCGCTATTCGAATAACTATAAGAGTTTTATGGCCCAATTGCTGGCCCAGTTGCAGGACCAGAATCCGGCTTCGGCCCTGAATTTCTGCCGCCAACGGCATGATCCTCTGGCGGTCATGGCCCAGACTTACTTGGAGACCTATCAGCAACCACCAGAACTACAATCGGAGATCGTGAAATTACGCGGCTCTGAAGAGATGGAACGGGTGGAGCGCTTCCTGCGGGGGCTGGCTACCATTGGTTATTTGACCCCGCTGTTGGGGCTCTTCGGCACCGTCACCGGCATGATCCAGGCCTTCCGGCAATTGCAGGCACTGGGTACCCAGGCCGACGTCACCGCCCTGGCCGGCGGCATCTGGGAGGCCCTGTTGACCACCGCCTTCGGCCTGCTGGTGGCGCTGCCTACCCTGGCGGCCTACCATTACTTTGACAGTCTGGCCGGACGCATGGCGAATCACATGGAATTCGTGGTGGTAAGGCTCAAAGAAGCCTTGATGATGTCAGGAGAACGCCTCCAACCAAACTCCGGGAAGGCCGGGTACCTCCCCCTGTCGCCGAAAAAATCGCCATGACCTTTTTGCGTCGCCGCCGCAGTCTACCCAGCCTTGACATCGCCCCACTGGTGGACGTGGTGTTTTTGTTGCTGATTTTCTTTCTGCTGTGTTCCACCTTTGTCATGCCGGCCCTGAAGCTAACCCTGCCTCAGGCCCGTAATCAACAATATCCACCGCCCCAGGAACTGGTGGTGTCGGTCGATCGCCAGGGCAATTTTTATGTCAATCAGGAGCCGGTGCCAGAGGACCATTTAAGGGACCGTCTCCAAACCCGGCTGGCCGCACTTAAAGAAAAACGCCTCACCTTCCGGGGTGATGCCAGAAGCGAATACCACAACTTTGTTAAAGTGTTGGACCTGGCCCAGGAACTGGGCGTTGAGGACATTAGCCTGGTCCACGACCGGGAGAAAGTCCCGTGAGTCGTTACCATAATCCGATCTATTGGTTTCTGGCTCTTTCCTTGGGCCTCCATATCGCTTTGCTAGAGACCGGGGTATGTTCTCTGAAAAAACCGGTCCCTCCGGTCAGGGTCCACCGGCTGAAGCTGACTGCCTCTCGGAGTTCTATTAATAAGTTGGGAGGAGCCGCCCCTGCTCCAGACGCAACCCCCCCACCCCAAACCCGGCCCCAAGTCAAGAAGGCGCTTCACCCCCAACCCCGTAAAATCAGAAAAATCCTCTCACCTGCTCCACCTAAACCCCGGGTCCGTCCGCTTCCTAAATCTAAGTCCCCTATCCTGTCGCAGTCTGGCTCAGCCCCAGGGTCAGGCCTGGCTCCAACTGCCGGCCGCGGAATTCCCGGCGGTCGAGGACGGGGGTCGCATGGTCCCCCAGGTCTGCCCGGCCAGGGACCTTCTCGGGGGGTGATCAATGCTGAACGCCGCTACCTGGGTCGGATTCGGGCCCGGCTCCAACAATATAAAAAATACCCCGCGCTGTCCCGCCAGCGGGGTCACGAAGGTGTAGTCCGGGTCTCCTTCACCCTGGCCCCCAGTGGCACCCTGATGGGTGGTGTACGGATAGTAAGCTCATCCGGCCACCACCTGCTGGACCGCCAGGCCCGGGAATGCGTCCTGGCCGCCGCGCCGTTCCCGCCCTTTCCGCCGACACTCCATAAAACCCGGCTCACCATTATTGTCCCCATTGCCTTCCGCCTCACCCACGGCGATTCCTGAACAGCGTTTAAGGAAAATAGGTAAAGTCTCTATTCATACAATTTTTTCAGAAATTAAATTTGTAATGCCTAAAAAGTACCTGCCCAGCCAGGAAAAATATTGACAATTTGCATTTTGCATTAATGATTGGCATATTATTGCCATGTTCGTGCGGAGCAAGCGTAGTGTCCGGAATGGCACTGCCTATGAATATCTGCCGGTTGCCCGCTCTTACCGGGAAGGGGGCCGGGTTCGCCAACAGGTGCTTGCCAGCCTGGGCCGCCGCGACCGGCTGATCGCCTCGGGGGCGCTGGACGGCCTGCTGCACGGTCTGGCTAAATTCAGCGAGAACCTGCGGGTGGTGGAAGCGGTGCGCAACGCGGGGCTTGCCGCCCGGACGGCGAAACCGGGGGGACCGACCTTGGTCTTTGGTCGCCCGTGGGAAAAATAGGGTGCCAAAGCGGTTATCGGCAACCGGGGCTATGCCCGCTTTCTCAAGGTGGCCAAGGGGAGTGTGGCCATTGACGACGAGGCCATGAAGCGGCCTGCCCGCCTGGACGGCAAGTTCGTCCTGACTACCAACACTAACCTGCCCGCCGAGGAGGTGGCTAAGACTTATAAGAGCCTGTGGCGAGTGGAGCGCACTTTCCGGGAGCAGAAATCCACCCTGGAAGTCCGCCCTATCTATCATCAGCGGGATGATACCTGCATCGGTCACATTGTGGCCAGCTTCCTGGCCTTGCGCCTGGAGGTGGACCTGCAACAACGCCTGGAAGAGCGCGAAATTAAGGTTTCCTGGCGGACCTGGTGCGGGACCTGATCCTGGTGCAATCTGTCCTTATCGAACTGGACAGCCCTTGGTTCCTGCGCTTGACAGGTTAAACCCCTCAACCCGGAAACCTTGTAGTGCCGAAAACATTTTCGTACTATTTAAGTTTTTGTTATCGCAATACGGTTTTTTTCTTGCTGTCGAAGATGAGTTTGGTGCTTTCAACCATGTTAAAGCATTTCTTAAGGCGAATCAATTTTCAAAGTAACTGTTCAAAAGTCCAAGACCGTGTACCCGAACAGGCGGTTGACTTCGTCGGCCAGAGAGCGGCAGGGTTTGAGATGGAAGGCCTCAGGCAGCGCCAGGATCTCTTCTGGGCTGTTGTTGATCACCAGATGCAGAAAGGCCGGGATCGGGCCCGGATAACGGGTTAAGAGGTCGCGCAGGCGCAGCAAATCCTCGCGCTCCAGGCTGGCGGCGTGCAGGCGGAAATCAAGGCGCGGCGGCAGATGGGCTCCTGCCGCGGCCAGGGAGGAAATTTCCTGGGCGATCAGTTTGGGACCTTTCTCTTCCTGGCTGACCGAGCCTCTGACTAGGAGCGGCAGGGCCGGTTCTTTTAGTAAAGACTCGACCCTGGCATAAAGATCGCTGAAGACCACTACTTCGACGGAGCCTTCCAGATCTTCCAGGGTCACAAAGGCCATGCGGTCGCCCTTTTTAGTGACGGTCTCCTTGAGGGCCGTGACCAGGCCTCCGAGGGCCACGGAACCGTTCCCGGCCCATTCCTCCAGGCCATTGATGCTCAGATCGGCCAGGGCCTGGAGTTCCCGGCGATATTTGGCCAGCGGATGTCCGGACAGATAGACTCCCAGAGCGGCTTTTTCCCGGCTCAGCTTCTCGGCTTCGTCCCAGTCCGGCACCATTGGCAGCCAATCCTCGGATTCCGCCGCATCATCAGTCAGGCCGCCAAACATGTCCATCTGTTTGGTGGCCCTGATCTTTTGATAGGCCTGCACCCGCTCCAGAATCGATTCCAGCCCTTGAAACAGGCGGGCCCGGTTGGGTTGTAGGGAATCCACTGCGCCGCTCTGAATCAGGGCCTCCAGGACTTTTTTGTTGACCCGCTTTTGACTGACCCGGGCCAAAAAATTCTGAAAAGAGGTAAACGGCCCTTTTTTCCGAGCCTCTAAAATGGCCCGGATGGCATTTTCGCCAACGTTTTTGACTCCGGCCAGGCCAAAGCGGATCTGACCGTTTTCGACCACAAAATCACGCTCGCTGCGATTGAGGTCGGGAGGCAAAAGAATCACTCCCTGGTCCCGGGCCTCCTGAATGTGTTTGGTCAGGGTGGTGGTATTATTGATTTCGCTGGTAAACAGGGCGGCCAAAAATTCGAGGGGATAGTGCGCCTTGACATAGGCGGTCTGATAAGAGATTAGGGCATAAGCCGCGCTATGGGATTTATTAAAGCCATAACCGGCGAATTTTTCGATAAGATTAAACAAGGTTTCCGCCTTGTCGGCCGGAAAACCCTGCTGAACCGCGCCGTCGCAGAAGCGCTGGCGTTGGGCGGCCATCACCGCCGGTTCTTTTTTGCCCATGGCCCGCCGCAAGATATCCGCTTCCCCCAGGGAATAACCGGAGATCAGGGCGGCGATTTGCATGACCTGCTCCTGGTAAAGGATGATGCCATAGGTCTCCTTAAGGATCGGCTCCAGTTCCGGCAAGAGATAAAGCACCGGCCGTTCCCCGTGTTTACGGCGGATAAAATCGTCCACCATGCCGCTTTCCAGCGGTCCCGGACGATACAGGGCAACCAGGGCAATTAGGTCCTCCAGACAGTTAGGTTTGAGGCGGATCAGCACGTCCCGCATCCCTGGACTTTCCAGTTGAAAGACCCCGGCGGTGTTCCCCGACTGCAACAGGCTAAAAGTTAGGTGGTCATCCAGAGGCAATTCCCGGAGATCGAACCGGGGCTGATAATTCTGACGAATCAGCCGGGCCGCGGTCTCCAGCACGGTCAGAGTGCGCAGTCCCAGAAAGTCAAATTTGATCAGCCCGACCTTTTCCACCCCTTTCATGTCGAACTGGGTTACCAGTTCACCCCGGCTGCCCTTATATAACGGCAGATAGTCCCATAGGGGCCGGTCGGCGATGACCACTCCGGCGGCATGGGTGGAGGCGTGGCGGGGCAGACCTTCGAGCGCCGCGGCAATAGTCAAAATCTCCCGAACGGTGTCGTTATTATCGTATAACTCTTTGAGCCGTGCCTCTTTTTGCAATGCGGTCGCCAGAGTGATTTTAAGCTGCTCCGGCACCAGCTTGGCGATCTTATCGACCTCGGCATAAGGTACTTCCAAGGCCCGGCCCACATCCCTGATGACCTGCCGGGTTTTCATGCTCCCAAAGGTGGTAATCTGGGCCACAAGATCTTTGCCATATTTCCGGGTCACATACTCGATGATTTCCCCCCGCCGTTCATAACAGAAATCCACGTCAATATCCGGCATGCTTTTCCGTTCCGGGTTGAGGAAACGCTCGAACAGCAGGCCATAAGTGATCGGGTCCAGGTCGGTTATGCCCAGGACATAGGCCACCAGGCTGCCAGCCGCTGAACCCCGACCAGGCCCTACCGGAATCTGACGCTTCCGGGCGTATTGAATAAAATCGGCCACCACCAGAAAGTAACCGGCCAGCCCCATCTGGCAGAGCAAGTCCAGCTCAGTCTGCAAGCGGGCCCGGTATTCAGCGGCCTTTTGGTCAGACAGCTCATGTTTGGCCGCCATGACCTTAAACCGGGCCTCAAGTCCCTTCCAGGCCTCGGAGTGCAGGCGTTCTTCCATAGTCTGCCCGTTATCCAGAGGAAAGATCGGGAAGTGGAGTTCCCCCAGGAATAGCTCCAGGGAGCAGCGGGCGGCAATTTCGCCGCTGGCCGCCAGTATATCAGGCCGATGGGGAAAGGCCTGGGTCATCTCCCGCGGACTTTTAAAATATAACTGCTCGGTGCGGAAGCGCATCCGTTGCGGGGAATTTACTGTCTTGCCGGTTTGAATGCACAACAACACATCATGGGCCCGGCTATCCTCCGGTCTTAAATAATGACAATCGTTGGTGGCCACTACCGGCAGCCCCCACTTTGGGGCCAGTTCCAGCAGCGCGGCGTTGACCTTGGACTGCTCGGGAAGATCATTGGCCTGGACCTCTAAATAAAACCGTCCGGGAAAGATGTCGGCATATTCCTGCGCGGCGCGGCGGGCATTCTCAACGTCATCGGCCAGCAGGTGGCTGGCCACCTCGCCATGTAAACAGGCACTCAGGGCAATGAGTCCTTCCTGAAGGTCGCCCAATAATTCCTTATCTACCCGGGGCTTGTAGTAAAAGCCCTCCAGATGCGACTGGGTCACCAGCTTGAGCAGGTTATGATAACCGGTTTCGTTTTCGGCCAGCACGACCAGGTGATAATTTTCCGCCTTGCCTTTGCCGCTTTTCTCCAGCCGACTGCGAGGCGCCACGTAGAGTTCGCAGCCAATGATCGGTTTGATGCCAGCCTTTCTGGCCTTTTGGTAAAATTCCAGGGCGCCGAACAGGTTGCCGTGATCGGTGATGGCCACGGCCGGCATCTCGAATTCCTGGACCCGCCGAAAAAGGTCATCCAAACGAATTGCCCCATCCAACAGGCTATAGGCCGTGTGCACATGCAAATGGACAAATTGCGAGACTGGCATTTATCTTAACCGCTTAAAAATAGTCCAACGGCTGAACCCGGTGCCGCACACACCAGGCGAAGATCAGATTAAAGGGCAGCATATGTAGATTATATAACCGCGGCGGCCAGACCAGCCGCTTCAGAATCGAACCGAAGGAATAAAACCGCCGGTTGGCCCGCCAATATTCCTCTTGCAGCTGCTGCGCGGTCATATATTTGGGATGATAAACCACCTTGAAACCGCAATAATGGGTCCAATCATTATCCATGATCCGCCCTTGCTGTTGCAGCTGCTCGCGGATTTTGGTCCCCACCCGGGGGGCCAGAATAAACATAAAGGACACCGGGGCCTGGACGCGAATGAGGAAATCCACGGTGCTGTCAAAAATCGAAGGATGATCCCCATCCAAACCAAACATGACATTGACCGAATAGCCGATGCCATGCTGCTGGAGAGCCTTGAACTGGCGTTCGTAATCTTTTATTTTATTCTGTTTTTTATTTATGGCCTGAATGCTTTCCGGACTGATGGTCTCCATGCCGATATTGACGTGAAGGCAGCCGCTGCGTCGCATCAGAGCCAGTAACTCCAGGTCATTGCCGATATTGATGGTGGCCAGACAACCGTAGGTCAACCCCAGGGGGATGATCTTTTCCATGATTTCCATGGCATGGCCGCGATTGGCAACGAAATTGTCATCGACGAAATAGATAAATTTACTTCCGGTCAGGCGCTGGATTTCCTTGATTTCATGCAGAACCTGATCCACCGGACGGTGCCGGAATTTGCCGCCATAGACCTGAGTGACTTCGCAGTAATTGCAGGCATAAGGGCAACCCCGGGTGGTTTGGGCCGGGATATTCAGCAGTTTATATCTCTTCAAATCCAAAAGTTCATAGCGCGGCACCGGAAGATTTTGCAAATCAGAGAGTTGCTCGGCTTGGTAGCGGGGTTGCATCCGGCCAGCCTGGAAATCTCGCAGAAGTTGGGGCCAGGTCTCCTCCGCCTCACCTAAAACCAGAGCATCGGCATATTGTTGGCTCTCCTCCGGGGCCAGAGTTACATGAAAGCCGCCCATCACCACCTTTTTTCCACGTTGGCGGAAACCGGTCGCCAGTTGATAGGCCCGCGGTGCCTGGTGGGACATAAAGGAGATCGCCACCAGATCACAGTCTTCTTTAAAGGTAATCTCCTCTAAAAGATCGTCTTTGATTTGAACCTTAATATCGGGCGGGATCAAGCCGGCCAGATAGGGCAGGGTCATGCCCAGCAGCCAGCGTTTTTTGCGCCTGTCTAACCTGCCATGATTCCGAAACCGGGAAGGTTGTATGAGCAAGACTTTCATGCTAGATCGAATCAGGGTGAATTAGGTTTATGGGCCATGTAATACCCAAAATAATCATAACCCCTCTGGGAAATACTGGCAAGTAAGATTATAGGTTAACATACCGGAACGTGGATTTGTCAAGCGCCGGAACCCATCCCCCTATTCCCGTCCCGCCTAAATCTCTCAAAATGGGGATAAAAAGCCAATTCTGGTAATGTCCTGAGCTCCTCACAAATTATTAGTCTAACCACTAGCCAGGATAATAATTTTTTTCTTGACAGCTTTAAGTAAATAGCGATATTTTAACCCCAGATAATAATTATTTTCACAAAAACCCTAACTCATTAGGCCGAGCAAGAGAAGGGTATGTTAACCCATCGACATAAAGGAGGATTTGACATTGGCCTTTGAAATTCCAAAACAACCATATTCCGGTGCGATTAAACCGGTAACTATTGGCAAAGGTGACAAAGCCATAACCCTGGGAGGGGAAACGTCGTACCCGTTTTATTTATTTGAAGGCGTAATGCCCAATAAGCCCCGGATCGCTCTCGAAGTTTGGGATAAGAACCCCGGGGAAGATTGGGCCGCGCCGGTCTTGGAGGTTTATAAGGATGTTTTAAATGATCCAGTCGCCTGGGCCCAAAAATGCGTTAATGATTTTGGCGCCGAAGCCATTGCATTGATCTTGGCCAGCACTGATCCGAACGGTGATGATGCTTCCCCGGAGTCGGCGGCCCAGACCGCCAAAAAGGTGGCGGAGGCCATTGATGTCCCTCTGATCGTCTATGGCACTTCGGCAATGGAAAAGGACGCCGAGGTCCTGGCCGCGGTAGCCGAGGCTTGCCAAGGTCATAATGTTATTTTGGGGCCGGTGCAAGATAAGAATTACAAGAAGATCGGTGCTGCAGCTCTAGGCTACCAGCACACTGTAGTCGCCAACACCCCGATCGACGTCAATTTAGCCAAACAGTTGAACATCCTTTTAGGTAATCTGGGGGTGCCGGATAGTAGAATTCTGGTCGATCCCACTACCGGCGGCCTGGGTTATGGCATGGAGTATAGTTATTCGGTGATGGAGCGTGACCGGATGGCAGCCCTTACTCAGGAAGACGAGAAACTGCAACTTCCTATTGTGAATTATATCGGCCAGGAAGTCTGGAAGGTCAAAGAGTGCAAGCTGGGCAATGAAGAGGCGCCAGAGTTAGGTGATCAGATCACCCGGGGCATCCTGATGGAGGCGGTGACCGCGGTATCGTTGTTGCTGGCCGGATCAGACCTGCTGATTATGCGCCATCCCGAAGCAGCTAAACTTGCCAAGGGGATAATTGAAGAACTAACGGGGTAAACACCGTCCAGGCCGATGACAAAATCGGCCTTTTATAATCTATATAAATATTACAGATCTGGTAACCAACAAATCATAGAGCCGGAAGGCAGTGTCTATGATGGTGAGTAGACATGGAGACCTTAAACCGGCTACCTACCAACAACGGGGCCATGAAGGTAACCCGGTGAGTTATTAAGGAGGAATTCCATGGCTGAAGAGGTTGTAAAAGTTGAATCTCGGACCGTAGATCCGGCCGAACAAGAAATGTTGAAAAAAGCCCAGGCCGAGGGGATCGAGACCATCTGGGATCGGGCCGACAAAATGAAGCCCTGTCCGATCGGCGCTGAGGGCTCCTGTTGCCGCATCTGCTCGCAGGGTCCCTGCCGGGTGCCGATGCCCAAAAAGAAAAAGGGTGAAGAAGAACCCGCGGAGAAGAAAGCCCGCATGGGCTTATGCGGGGCCACCGCCGAGACTATCATCGCCCGTAATTTCGCCCGCATGGTGTGCGCCGGATCCGCGGCCCACACGGATCATGCTCGGGGGGTGGCGCATCTGTTCAAAGAAGTCGCCCACGGCCGGGCCCCGGGCTATGAGCTTAAGGACGTCGCCAAATTAAGGCAGGTAGCCCGTGATTATGATGTGCCACTTACCGTCGGTGAAGGCGACGAGAAGAAACCACGCCCCAAAGAGGAAATCGCCCAGGAACTGGCCGACAAAGTGCTGGCGGAATTTGGCCAGCAAAGTGGGGAACTGGTCTTCCCCAGCAAACGCCCTCCCAAAAAGCGGATTGAACGATGGCGCGAACTAGGGGTCATGCCCCGCGGCCTAGACCGGGAAATTGTTGAAATCATGCACCGTACCCACATGGGGGTGGACCAGGATTACAAAAACATCATCCACCAGTGCACCCGTTGCGCCATTTCCGATGGTTGGGGCGGATCCATGCTGGCCACCGACCTTCAGGACATCCTGTTCGGTTGCCCGGTGCCGGTATTGGGGGACAGCAACCTGGGAGTGCTGAAAGAGGATCATGTCAACATTATTATCCACGGCCATGAGCCGCTGCTGCCGGAGATGATCAACGTCGCCAGTCAGGATCCCGAGTTGCTGGAATATGCCAAAAGTAAGGGCGCTAAGGGCATCCAGTTGGCCGGCATTTGCTGTTCGGCCAATGAGATCCTGATGCGCCACGGCATCCCGGTGGCGGCTAACTTCTTGGGGCAAGAATTAGCGATTATCACCGGCGCGGTGGACGCCATGGTGGTGGATGTGCAGTGCCAGTTCCAATCCCTGGGCCCACTAGTCAAATGCTTCCATACCAAGCTGATCACTACCGATGAACGGGGCCGCATCGAAGAGGAAACCATGTACATCCCCTTTGACGATCACCACGCCCCGGAGATTGCCCGCCAAGTGGTGCGGGAGGCGATTGACAACTTCCCCAACCGGCGGGCCCCGGTGATTATACCCGACATTAAATATCCGTGTGTGGTGGGCTTCAGTTACGAAACCATCCGCTACCTGCTGGGCGGGTCGATCCGGGGCACCTATTACACCCTCAATGATAATGTCATTGGCGGCCGCATCCGGGGTGTAGCCGGGGTGGTAGGCTGCAACAACGTGCGCCAGATGCATGACAATGCCCATCTGACCATGGTCAAGGAACTGATCAAAAATGATGTTATTGTCTTGACAACCGGCTGCAATGCCATTGCCTGCGCCAAAGAGGGACTGTTAACTCCGGAAGCGGCGGTTAAATATTGCGGCGTCGGGTTAGCGGAAGTCTGTGAAACAGTGGGTATCCCGCCGGTGTTGCACATGGGTTCCTGCGTGGACAACGCCCGCATTCTGATGGCGGCCACCGCCTGTGTCAAGGCCGGTGGTTTGGGAACCGACATCAGTGATCTGCCCGTGGCAGGCGCGGCCCCCGAGTGGATGAGTGAAAAGGCCATCTCCATCGGCCATTACTTTGTGTCCTCTGGGGTTTATACCATCTTTGGGGTCACCTTCCCTACTACCGGGTCGGAACTTATGTGCGACTACTTGTTCAAGGGCCTGGAGGAAGAACTGGGCGGCATGTGGGACTTCGATCCCGATCCGATTGCCGCGGCCCAGAAGATGATCGCCCACATCGACAAGAAACGTAAGGCCCTGGGCATCGACAAGGCTCGGGAGCGGGTGCTCTACGATATGGCCATGCGCCGCGAAATGGAAGAGAAAGCCGCAGCCGCGGGCGAAGAATAAACCGTTTAATATTAAGTGTAAGGGCGACCTCATCGGGTCGCCCCAAGAGGCCTTTCCTGGCTATTGTTGGCCAGGGAGTCTGATAATCAAAACTTCCTTATGAAGAGGAAAGGAGGATTAGGCTGTGTCGAAGTTCATTCTATCTGCAGCTATCCGAGGTGCTCACAAGATCGTTGACAAGTGCGCTGCCAAGTTAGACGAAGCGGTCCAAAAATATGGTGAAAATCAAGAGATCTCTTATCCTAACACGGCGTATTATCTTCCCATCATTTATTCCTTGATGGGAATCGAAATCAAAACCCTCAAAGATGCCCTTCCGGTCATGAAGCGGTGCAAAGAGCTGTTGCCCCCCGTACCGGCGGAGAAATTTTACATGCCCTATCTGGGGCCGGGGCTGGACGCTGGTCTGGCGACCCTGTTTGCCGAGGAAATCTATGAAGCCATTCGCATCCTGGAACAGCCCGATTTTTACTACTTCGGTGAAGATCTGATCGAAAAAGGCGCTGAAAAAATCTGGGCCGGCCCTGCGGATGACGTCATCATGCGGAAACGCGGTATCGAATTCGTGGATGGTTCTGCTCCGGGATTTGCCGCCATTGTCGGGGCCGCGCCCTCGGTACAAGAGGCAGTTGACCTGGTCCATGAATACCAGACCAAAAACCTCTACATCTTCTTAGCGGCCCGGGATATCGAGGGCAAGACCTCGGTAGCCGAACAGCTGCTGGAAGGCGGCGTGCAGATCGGCTGGCCCACCCGGATCGTGCCCTTCGGACCGGAAATCTCCGCCGCGGTCTTTGCTCTGGGATTTGCCTGCCGGGCGGCGTTGTCCTTTGGTGGCTTGAAGAAAGGCCAGGCCCTCCGCAACCTGTTATACAACAAAGACCGGATTTTCGCCTTTATCAATGCGGTGTCGGAAATTCCGGACGAATGGTACGCCAATGCGGCCGGGGCCATCAACTGGGGTTTCCCCACCATTACCAACCAGGACATTCCGGAGATTTTACCTACCGGAATATGTACCTATGAGCACGTGGTCAGCAACGTCCCCATGAAGGAGCTGGCGTCCAAGTCCATCGAAGTGCGCGGTCTGAAGGTTACTATTACCGAGGTGCCAGTGCCGGTGTCCTATGGCCCGGCCTTCGAGGGTGAGCGGGTGCGCAAGGGCGATCTCTACCTGGAGTGCGGTGGCGGCAAGACGCAGGCCGTGGAATTGGTCACCTCCAAACGCATGGACGAGGTCGAGGACGGCAAAATCGAGGTCATCGGCCCGGATGTTAAGGATATCAAGGAAGGTTCCCGTCTGCCTATGGCAGTGGTGGTAGAAGTCGCCGGGCGTGCCATGCAGCCCGACTTTGAGCCCATCCTGGAACGCCAGATTCACCACCTGGTCAACTATGCCCAAGGCGTCATGCATATCGGCCAGCGGGATATTGCCTGGTATCGCTTTGGCAAGGCAGCGATCGAAAAAGGCTTTGAGCTGAAACATATCGGCGCCCTGCTGCATGCCAAGTACCATCAGGACTTCGGGGCTATCTTTGATAAATGCCAGGTGAAGATCTATACTGAGGAAGACAAAGTCAAAGAGATCACCGAACAGGCCCGGAAAATCTATGCCGAACGTGATGCCCGGATCGAGGGTATGACCGACGAGACCACCGAAATCTATTACTCCTGCACCCTGTGCCAGTCGTTTGCGCCCAGTCACGTCTGCGTCATCAGCCCGGAACGGACCGGCCTGTGTGGCGCTTATAACTGGATGGACTGCAAGGCCTCTTACGAGATCAATCCTACCGGCCCCAACCAGCCCATTGAGAAAGGCGAGACCCTGGACGAAAAATATGGGCAATGGAAGGGAGTCAATGATTTCGTTTACAAGGCCTCCCGGCAGGCGGTGGAGCGCTATAACTTCTATAGCATCGTCCATGAGCCCATGACCACTTGCGGCTGCTGCGAGTGCATCGCCGCGGTACTGCCCATGTGTAACGGCATCATGACGGTGAACCGGGATTATACCGGTGAAACCCCCTGTGGCATGAAGTTCACCACCCTGGCCGGCGTGATTGGCGGTGGACAGGTGACCCCGGGCTTTGTGGGCCACAGCAAGTACAATATCTGCCAGCGCAAGTTTATCCTGGGTGACGGTGGTCTGTTAAGGATGGTATGGATGCCTACCAGCCTGAAAGAGGAAATCGGGGAACGCTTGCGGAAGCGGGGCGAAGAGCTGGGGTACCCCAATCTAATCGACATGATCGCCGACGAAACCGTAGGCGTCACCGAAGACGAAATCTATCCGTACCTGGAAGAAAAGGGCCACCCGGCCTTGAAGATGGAATCCATCCTGGCCTAAATCTAGACCTGTAATTTATGACCGCCCGGCACTGCGCCAGCCGGGCGGTTATCTTAAGAATGGCAATTCTGAACGAGGTAAAAACTTTTTTTTCAAATAACCTTAACGTAATTGTTAGCCATGGATAAGGAGAGAACAAGATATGGCGTTAACTGGAATTGAAATCTTCAAAATGCTTCCCAAAACCAATTGTAAGGAATGTGGCTTCCCCACCTGCCTAGCCTTTGCCATGTCTCTGGCTTCGGGTAAGGCGGAGCTGGCGGCCTGTCCTTATGTATCAGAAGAGGCCAAAGAAAAGCTGGCCGAGGCGTCTGCGCCTCCCATCCGGCCGGTAAAGATTGGCATGAAGGACGCAGAAAAAACCATCGGCGGCGAACTGGTGATGTTTCGCCACGATAAGACCTTTTATAACCCGACTCTTCTGGCCGAACTGCTTACCACCGATATGAGCAGCAGCGATGTTGATGCTAAAATTGACAAATTCAGCAAACTCCAATTTGAGCGGGTCGGCCTCAATCTGCGTCCGGAGATGTTTGCCGTCAAAGATGTGAGCGGCGATGCCGGTAAGTTTGCCGAACTGGTCAAGCAGGTAATGGAGAAAAGCGACGCCGCCCTGATGCTTATGAGCGACAAGCCCGAGGTGTTAAAGGCGGGAGCTGAAGTAGCAAAGGAACGCCGTCCCGTTCTTTACGCGGCCACTCCCCAAAATGCCGAAGACTTTGGTAACTTGGCCAAAGAACTAGATTTACCCTTAGTTGCCAAGGCTGATAACTATGATGATCTGGCCGCTTTAACTTCCAAACTAACTGAGATGGGCCTCAAAGATCTGATCCTGGATTCTGGCAGTCGGACCTTGAAACAGGCCTTACAAGACCAAATCGTCATCCGACGGGCTCCCCTGACCGCCAAATTCAAGCCCTTTGGGTTCCCGACCGTGACCTTGCCCTGTGAGATGACCGACGATCCTATGAAGGAAACCCTTTATGCGGCGGTGTTTATTGCCAAATATGGTGGGATTGTGGTCTTAAAAGACTTTGCGCCTCATACGGTATTCCCCCTGTTGCTGGAGCGGCTCAACATCTATACCGATCCGCAGCGGCCGATGATTGTCACTCAGGGAATCTACCCACTGAATAATCCGGATGAGAATTCGCCCATTGCCATTACCACCAATTTTGCGCTGACTTACTTTATTGTCTCCGGTGAGATCGAAGGCAGCAAGGTGCCCACCTGGTTATTGATCATGGACACCGAAGGATTGTCGGTGATGACCGCTTGGGCCGCGGGTAAATTCGTCGGTGATGCGGTCGGTATGTTTGTCAAAAAATCTGGGATCACCGAAAAGGCCAAGACCCGCACCCTGATCATCCCTGGTTATGCTGCGGCCATTAGCGGAGATTTGGAAGAGGAACTGCCGGATTGGAAGATTCTTATCGGACCGCGGGAAGCGGCCCATATTCCTGCCTTCTTAAAGAATTTGTAATCCGCCAAATATAACTTGAGAAGACCCTAAAATTAGGAGGCTTTCCGGCCTCCTTCAATCAATCCTTCTCCAAAGAAAGGAGAGAAATATGACTCAGCGTCTGATCCGCATCGGTGAGAACCTTAATGTGGTGACCAAACGATACGGCGAGGCGATGAAGAATCGGGATAAAAAACCCATCCAGGAGTTGGTCGAGGCCGAGGCCGCCAAAGGAGTGGATTATATTGATGTTAATATCGGTCCGGCCCGCAAGGGTGGGGAGGAGTTAATGACCTGGATCGTCCAGACGGTCCAAGAGGTAGTTCCCGATATTCCTTTGGCTCTCGATACTTCTAACATCGCCGCGATGGAAGCCGGCCTTAAAGTTCACAAGGGGAAAGCTCTGATCAACTCCATCATGGCTCGCCCGGAGCGCATGGACGGCATGATGCCGCTGGTCAGAAAATATGACGCCTATATGATCGGCCTGCTCTGGGGCCCGGAGGGCATGCCTCGGGATGAACACGAACGGGGGATGTTGACCGCTGATATCCTGGCCAAAGCCGCCGAATACGATATCCAAAATGAAGATATTTGGTTTGATCCGATTGTAGCGCCTTTGAACATTCAGCAACAGCAATTGGTGGCTAACCTAGAATTTATGAAAATGCTGCCGGATATAGCCCCCGGCTCCTTATCCACCTGTGGTCTGTCGAATGCCAGCAATGGCGTTCCCGACCATCTGCGGCCCATCATCAACCGAACCTATATCGTCATGTTGCAGCGTTATGGCATGTATTCGGCGATTGTCGACTTTGAGGATGATGAGTTGGCGGCCCTTACCTCCGGACAACGGCCGGAGGCAGTAGAGGCCATTTATAAAGCCATGGATGGAGAGCCTTTAAAATTGGCGGACTACCCTCAGGACATCCAACATTACATCAAAACCGTGCGTTGTATTATGGGCACGTCGTTGTTTTCCGATTCCTGGTTGGAAATTTAAATATCTTCAGCCATCTGGAACCACCAGGGAGGGTCCAACCCTCCCTTTTTTGTTAAAATCAATTCAAAAATGATTCAGTATAAAATGGCAATCGGGGCTGGGCGTTTTTAAGGCGAGCCTCGGGCGGCGCCAGAGACCGTTTGCAGAACCGGCGGTTCAAGGACCTCGGCGGAATGGGGTTTTCCCGCCAAACCGAGGGACTGCTCCAATGGTGATCATAATAAAGGCGACAGTGGTAAAATTCGGCAGCATCGTGCCCTTTCCGGCGGCTAACCCCAAAAACTCGGGCAGTGGATTTGGCCCTTTCTCCCATAACCTGGTTTTGCTATTTCACGCCAAGTACGCCAAGGCATGATCTTTCCATTGATTTGCCTTTGACTGAGTTATTACTCAGGTCATAAAATAAATGAATTGGGATTTAAAAAACGGTTCTTGGGAGAGGGGGCCGGCGGTCCCCCAGTCCTCCCCTCAAATTAAACTCTTGAATGCTCGGAGTAATAATCGCCCAATCAGACTTTAATAGAGCGCAAGGCCAGAGATACCGCTTCCTTGGGGTTGCGGGCCGGAATTAACCCGGGTAATTCCCAGTTAACCTTTAGAGTGATCACCGGTTTGCGCAATTTAAGGGAGATAGCCGCTTCTGAGACGGTGCCATAACTGCCGTCCACCGCAATCAAGGCATCGGCGCTATGGGCCAGTAAAACATTGCGGGCGTGACCTAGATTGGTGACGATTGAATAGGTCAGGTAGGGATTGGCCGCCTGTCGATCCGCCCCGGGCAGGATGCCGATGCTGACTCCCCCGGCTTCCTGGACCCCGCGGGCCGCGGCAGCCATGACCCCGCCCAGACCGCCACACAGCAGAATGGCTCCTTGGCGGGCGATCTCCTGGCCCACCTCGCGTGCCAAACCCGCCAGGTCGGATGTCACCTCACCACCGCCAATAACTGCTATATAAATTTTAGAACCCAAGTCCGACATGAATCAAACAAACCATAATCTGCTCTTGCCGTCAAGGATTTTGTCTTTTGCTCCCTTTCTTGACAATTCCTGGTTAAGGCTTTAATTTTTAAATTAACTTATGGTTGAACGAAGACGCGTAAATATTAAGATATTCTTGGCTGCCGGACTGGCAGCGTTGTTCTTCCTGCTATCAGCCTGCGCCCGAGCTCCCTTTACCGGACGACGGCAACTGCTGCTGACCTCCGAATCACAGGAAAATGCTTTAGGCTACCGGGCCTTTCAGGATATCAGCCGCAAATATCCCTCTTGCCGAGACCCGGAGATCAATGCCCTGGTCCAAAAGGTCGGACACCGCATCGCCCGGGCGGCCGCGCGGCCGGATTTTCGCTGGGATTTTAAAGTCTATCAGGATGATAAGATGGCCAATGCCTTTTGCCTGCCCGGAGGCAAGGTTGGAGTGTTTACCGGAATCCTGAAATATACTAAGGATGAGGGGGGCATGGCCACGGTTCTGGCCCATGAAGCCGCCCATGCCATCCTGCGCCATGCTGGGGAACGTTTAAGCCAATCATTGTTGATGCAATTGGGCGGCATAGGCTTGAACGTGGCTCTACAGGGACAGAGTCCTTATTTAGCTGACGCCATATTACAGGCTTATGGCCTGGGGGCCACCGTAGGGGTTCTTTTGCCCTACAGCCGGACCCAGGAATACGAAGCGGATCGGGTAGGATTAATTCTGATGGCCAAAGCCGGCTATGACCCGGCCCAGGCCCTGGAGTTTTGGCAACGGATGCTGAAATCTAAGAAAGGAAAACCCCAGCCGCCGCAATTTCTGTCCACCCACCCCACAGACGCCGATCGCATCCGGCAGATCAAACGGACAATTGCGATAGCCCGGCGTTATTATCATCCCCAGGAAGACTCATTCCCTCAGCCCTCACAGCCCCGAAAATCTTTACAACTCCGCCGGCGGACCAGTCCGCTGGTCCCGTTTTCGGTGCCCTGGTCCCGGCATCGCAGCTATCGTCTGCGCTAATTTGGCAGAATTCAGCCGCCCTCACGCAGCCGCCGCAAGTCCCCGACCCGAACCGTGATCCTGGTTGCGTCGAAATATTCCAGCAAGGGAATGGTATACTTGCGGCTGGTGCTGGTCAGTTCCTTGAACTGGGGCACGCTGATCTCCCCCCGGTCTTTAAGGTAGCACACCAGGGTATGTTTGAGGGCAGCCATGGTCTGTTGATGGAAAAACAGCCCTTCTTTGACCTTGACTAGCCGGGCCTGGGCAACGAGAAGATTGATTAACTCCTGGGCCCGAGACTGGTCGGTATGGAGAACAGCCAGGGTATCTTTCAGGGTGGGCGGAGTCAGGCCGCCTTGTTGATAGAGGTTTTCCAAAAGCTGGAGCAGGTTTTCCTGCTCTTCGGCCAAAACGATGCGATGACTGGCCTGACGGACCAGCTCCCGATCGACCACCACCAGTTGCTGGCGTTCTAACTCCTGCAAAATATAATTAAAAAGTCGGACGTCCATGGCAGGCGGTAGTTTGCGGCGCAACTCTTCCTTGGGCAGACCCATTTTTAAAGGCTGCCGCTGGTGAAACTCATGCAATTGCTGCTGGATCTGATCCTTTAATTGTTGGACCCAGGTGGCCAGAACATATCGCCGGCTTTCCGCATCATAAGGGATAATCTGTCCCTGTTGACCCAGTTGAGCAAGCATCCGGTTCAGAGCCTGGAGATCAAAATTGATCACTTGGGCCAGTTCCTGGCCAGAACGGCCGCTGATCCCGGCCTCCTGCAGGTAAAAGCGCAGCTGATCGGCCTCCGAGCCGGTTTCCAGAAGTGTCAGGCCCTCCAGCACCGCGGGCTGAAACCGCCGATGGTGGGGAGGACGAACATGCAGAATTTGGCCCCCTCCTAAAGTAAGCGCCGGAGATAAGCGGCGAATTACCAAACGATCGCCGGGCTTAAGAGCCAGTGGCCGGGTCAGGCGGAATTGCACAAAGCCACCTTCCCCAGGTTTCAATTCCTCCTGGGAAAGGATGATTATCTGCGCCGTCTGCTCGTCGGTGCCGGTATGCAGCCGGATCCGTTGGCGGTTTTTCACAGGCTGGGGAGCACTGGAGAGAACTTTTAGACGAGCATCCAAACGCCGGCTGGGCTGCAAAGAATCAGGGGTAGCCACCACCATACCCCGCTCCAGGATTGATTTTTCTAACCCCTGGAGATTGATAGCGGTACGTGCCCCAGCTCGCGCCTCTTCCACATTGGCCCCATGTACCTGCAGATTGCGCACCCGCGCCTTCAGCCCCGGAGGGTAAATCATGACTGTTTCTCCGACCCGAAGCACTCCGGAAATCGCAGTGCCGGTCACCACGGTGCCGAAACCTTTTATAGTGAACACTCGATCAATGGGCAACCGAAAGATCCCGGTAGCTGGTTTGGACCCCACGGTTTGACTCAAGCGGCTCAGGGTAGCCAACAAATCATCCCGCCCCTGGCCGGTGACCGCTGAAAACCGAACTAATGGAGCATGTTCCAGGAAAGTCCCGCGCAGGAATTTAAGGATATCCTCCTCCACCAGATCCAGCCAGTCCTGGTCCACCAAATCGGTTTTGGTCACCACCACCAGCCCCTGCCTGACCTTGAGGAGCTGGCAGATCTCCAGGTGTTCCCGGGTCTGGGGCATAACCCCCTCGTCCGCGGCGATAATCAGGGCCACCAGGTCCATGCCGGAGGCCCCGGCCACCATGTGCCGGACAAAGCGCTCGTGCCCGGGCACATCAACAATACCCAGGAGTTGACCATTGGGCAGCGTCAAGGAGGCAAATCCCAACTCAATGGTTATGCCGCGTAGCTTCTCTTCTTTGAGGCGGTCGGTATCCACTCCGGTAAGGGCCTTGATCAGCGCGGTTTTGCCATGATCAATATGTCCGGCGGTGCCCAAAATAATGGGGGGAAGGACCGAATCTGTAGCTGTAGGGTTAGGCATTGACTTGGTCAGGAATCTTGTACACTAAGTCCGTACTGTTCCAGATGTAATTCCGGATTGCTGCGCACGGTAATGGTTTTGTTAAATTGTTGTTCCAGACTTTCCAGGGTCTGGCCACCCTCGTCTAATAATACCTTGGCCACCTCAGGGTGAACCTCCACCATAATATGTCCTCCGAGCAGACTCCCGGCTTCCGACATTAATTCCCTTAAAATATCATACGCGACAGTAATCCGAGAACGTATGAAGCCCTGTTCATCGCAATAAGGGCAGGGTTCAGTCAATAGATGGTGGAGGCTTTCCCGGGTGCGTTGCCGGGTCATTTCGATCAATCCCAGTTCCGACATGCGCAGCACGCTGGTTTTGGCCCGGTCCTTTTTCAGGGCGTCCCGCAGGGCATTGTAAACCTTCTCCCGGTTAGCTTCCTTCTCCATGTCGATGAAGTCGATGACGATAAGGCCACCGATATTGCGGAGCCGCAATTGATAAGCGATCTCCTTGACGGCTTCCAGATTTGTCTTCAGTATAGTCTCTTCCAGATTATGTTTGCCCACATAACGCCCGGTGTTGACATCGATGACCACCAAGGCCTCGGTAGGCTCAATAATGATATAGCCTCCTGATTTGAGCCAGACTTTTTTTCCAAGGGCCCGCTGTAATTCGTGCTCAATGCCGTAAACCTCAAATAGCGGCTCTTCTCCCTGATACAATTCCACAAAATATTTCAAGCGGGGATTAAAGGTCTCCAAAAAAGAGCAAATCTTATCATAGACCGCCAGATCATCGACGATCAGGCGGTCGACTTCCTTGGTAAATAGATCCCGCACCACCCGCAGGCTGATGTCCAGTTCCCGGTGTAATAAGGCCGGGGTGGGGGCGGTCTCCTTTTTCTTCAAGAGATTATTCCACAATTGCCAGAGGAACTCCAGTTCGCCGGCCAATTTTTCCAGGCTGGCCCCTTCACTGGCGGTCCGGGCGATGAGTCCACATTCCGGAGGCTTAATGGCCAACAGCACCTCTTTGAGCCTGGCCCGTTCAACGTCGTCACCGATGCGACGAGAAACCCCGATATGGTTAACAGTGGGCATCAGAACCAGATAATGTCCGGGCAGAGTGATGTGGGAGGTGAGGCGGGCACCCTTGCCGCTCAGAGGCGGTCGGGCCACCTGGACCAGAACATCCTGGCCTTCCTGGAGCAGATCTTCGATATGGGCCGGGGATGAGGTTACCTGACTATTAATTGACATCCGGATATCGTTTTCGGCCTCTTGGGTCCATTCCGGGAAAAGCTCATCGTAGCGCTCTTCTACCACATCCGCCACATATAAAAAGGCGGAGCGTTCCAGCCCGATATCCACAAAGGCGGCTCCCATGCCAGGCAATACCTTCAGTACCCGGCCTTTATAAACATTGCCGATCAGATGACCGCCATGATCTCGCTCGATGTAGATTTCCACCACATTGCCGTTTTCGATCAGCGCCGCCCGGCCCTCAAAGGGGGATATGTTGATGACCAGTTCGTTGGCCATTGTTATCATCTTGAAAGATTGTAGTAAGCTTCTGGGATAGCGGCCAGATAGGAGGGTTTGACCATCCTCAGGAACTTTTTAGTTTAACTATTCTTAATTGCCGTGTCGTCTCCTCAGGCAGGGCAAAAATAGCCGTGATGATCTCGGAAGCCTTAAGATTTCCCTGGTCGCGATGCCGGAGCACCAGTTCCAGATGCCTGTCATCCTGAAGGCGGACGCCCGCCACCAGAGGACGAACATCGATCTGGCGGGTCTTTTTGGGTTTGTGCTGGGTTACCAACCATTGGGGCTGCTCCAGGAAGTGTTCCAGTTTCTGACAAGTAAACATCGCCTCCGGGCTGGTAACCTTATAAACACTCAACTCTCGGTCCGGCCGGGGGGCCTTGTGGAGCAACCGGGTCGCGGTCAGAATATTCAGATTCGGCGGCAGTACCTCATTAAGCCTGGTTAGCAGGGTGGCCTCCGGGATGTTATGTGTTAATTCCAGATCTAAAGTTTCTTCCAGACTTTCTACTCCCACCGGTAAAGCACTGTAGAAAGAGACCCGGGGCAACGGGTGAAAGCCCTGGGAAAAATTAATTGGCAGACCAGAGCGCCGCAGGCTGCGATGAAAGATATTTACCAACTCCAGATGGCTGAACCAGCGAGCTTCATGGAGCTTGGCATAGGTCAGGCGGTAACGCACCGGCTGGCTGGCCACCAACCTCGGCACCGATGCTGGTTTGGGCCATTCCTCGACGTCGGCAAAAATCCGCGGCCGGATCCGGTCCAGGTCGCAAACGCCGCAATCCTGACAGTTGTCTCCCCGACAGTCCGGGGTTGGCTGGCCCTGCCAGGCGCGCTGGCGCTCTGTTACCAAAAATTCCCGCCGCAGGTCGCTGTCGATATGATCCCAGGGCAGCAGCTCATTCATCTGGCGTTCCCGAAGATAGAAATCCGGGTCAACCCCGGCTGCTTGAAAGGCCTGCTGCCAGCGGGGCAGGTGAAAATGTTCGGTCCAGGCATCTAATCGACAGCCTAAACCATGAGCCAGCATCAACACCCGGGCCAGGCGACGGTCCCCCCGCGCCATGATCCCCTCCAGCCAGCTCTGGGTGGCCGGATTCCACTTGACTGCGATGCTCCTGCCTTGCACCAAGTTCTTGGTCAGATTGAGACGGTCCCGACTTTCTGCCAGAGAAAGCTGGCGTTCCCATTGCAACGGGGTGTGGGGTTTGGGGATCATGGTGTTCAGGCTGACGTGCAGGTGACAGGATTTATTACTGTTCTTGCCGGTGGCCAGCACCTGGCGACTCAAAGCGGCGATGCCCTCCAGGTCCTCTTGGGTCTCCATCGGAAAGCCGATCATAAAATAGAGCTTGATCAGATTCCAGCCCAGATCAAAGGCCTGGCGGGCCGTATCGATAATCTCGGCGTCGGTCAGGTTTTTGTTAAGCTGCTGCCGCAACCGCTGACTGCCAGCCTCTGGGGCAATGGTGAAGCCAGTCTTGCGGACCCGGTTGATCTGGCTCATGAGCTCGGCGGTTAAGGTATCGGCCCTGAGCGAGGGCAAGGAGACCGCCACCCGCCGTTTTTCCAGCCGGTCCATCAGGGTGGTCAGCAATGGATTGATACAGCCATAATCACCGGTGCTAAGAGATAATAACGACACTTCTTCATAACCGGTAGCGGCCAGGGCCTGTTCGATCCATTCCAGAACCGCTTCCGGGGTGCGCTCCCGCACCGGCCGATAAATCATCCCGGCCTGGCAGAAGCGACAGCCTCGGGTACAGCCTCGGGCAATCTCGACACTCAAACGGTCATGGACAATCTGGTTATAAGGGACTATCGGACGGGTCAAGAGCGGCAACTGATTGAGATCAGTAATCAGACGCTTGCTGATCCGGTCCCGACGACCGCGGGGCACGATCTGCCTCAGGTAACCCTGAGCATCATAATCCATATCGAAAAAGGCTGGGACATAGACCCCTTCCAGTTCCTCCAGGGCGGCCCATAATTCTGCCCGCCCGGCCCTGGCCTCTTTCCAGGCCCGCACCAACGCCGCCAGTTCCAGAATGACTTCTTCGCCCTCGCCAATGACCATGGCGTCGAAAAACGGGGCCACCGGTTCCGGATTGAAACAGCCCGGTCCGCCGGCGATGACCACCGGATCACTTCCCCGGCGTTCCTGGGCCAGCCAGGGGATACCTCCCAGTTCCAGCAAGGTCAAAAGGTTGGTATATCCCAGCTCATACATCAGGCTGACCCCGACCAGATCGAACTGCCGCAGAGGGGTGCCGGATTCCAGGCTGCCCAGCAACAGACGCCGACCGCGGAGTTGCTGTTCCAGATCCGGGGCAGGAGCATAAGCCCGCTCCGCCCAGATGTCTGGCTCACGGTTGAGAATCTGATAGAGCAGTCCCAGCCCCAGGTGCGACATGCCGATCTCATACAGATCAGGGAAAAGCAAGGCGACCCGTAGGCTGACGGCCCGGGGGTCTTTGTGGACGGCATTAATTTCACTGCCTAGATAGCGGGTCGGTCGCTGTACCAAGGCGAGCAGCTGGTCGAGTTTCGAGGTTCGAGTCTCGATTTCTAAGTTTTGAATTAATTTTAGAATATTATATGCCATAAAAGGTTTGGCGTGTGGAATTAATTAACCGACGGCCAGCTTCAGGGCGGCCCGGAAATCCAGGGTGCCGGCATACAGCGCCCGCCCGGTAATGACGCCGATGACCCCATCGGCCTCCAGAGGGAGGAGATTCTTAATATCTTCCAAGGTGGACACCCCACCGGAGGCAATTACCGGCAAGGGCACGGCTTGGGCCAAACGTTGGGTGGCAGCGATATTGGGGCCGGTCTGCATGCCATCGCGTTGAATATCCGTATAAATCAGTACTGCCGGTTTAAGAGGCGCCAGTTCCACGGCAACCTGCACCGCATCCCGAGCACTATCTTCGGTCCAGCCCTCCACTGCCAGCCGACCCTCACGGGCATCCAGGGCAATGGCGATCTGCCCCGGATAGCGGGCGCAGGCTTGGGCTACCAGTTCCGGGTCTTTTAAAACCGCAGTGCCCAAAATGACCCGGTCGATCCCCAGATCCAGGTAGACCGCCAGGCTTTCCATGGTGCGCAGCCCGCCGCCCAACTGGATAGGAATGTGCAAGCTCTGCCGCAGCCGCCGGATAACCGCTTGATTGACCGGCCGCTGGCTAAAAGCGCCATCCAGGTCCACAACGTGCAGCCAGCCCGCGCCTTCGTCCTCCCAGCGCCGTCCCATGGCCACCGGATCATCACTATAAACAGTCTCTTGATCCCTGACACCCTGGCGCAGGCGGACACACTTACCGCCTTTAAGATCTACGGCTGGAATAATCAACACTCTCTGGATCCTTTACCGTTAAGCCGCAAATTTTATTAAAATTAAGATTATATCTATTTATGCTTTTATTAGCAAGGCAAACATTTTTATAACACTAGGTCGGGACCAAAGGGATTATCCAGGCTTCCGGGAAAATCAACCAGGTTGCTGGTCAGACCCGCCACAGATGGTTGACGGCGGCTATCCTGCCCTCGGGGAACAGGGTCAGCAACCCCCAACCACAGCCGGCATGACCCCAATCAGAGACCTCTAACTGGGGCTCGGGACATTGGGCCGGGGTTCCTTGCCGTACATCAGGCCCCGGCCAGCCCAGGGCCGGCATTCCCTGGAAGGTCCAGTTCTTTTGCCGGTTCTGCAGCTCATGGTGGACATGGCCATGCAGGAACGTCACCTGGGTAAAGACGGAAAGCCGGTCCTGGACCTCCTGCCCGTCCTCGGTCCAGTAGTGCCAGGGTTTATAAAGCAGATAGAGCGGGGCGTGGGAGCACACTACCAGCGGCGTCGAGGGCGAAATCCGGGCCAGTTCGGCCGCCAGCCATTGCTGTTGGGCGCGGCCCACTCGAAATCCCCCGCCTCCGTCCGGGCCATCCTCCCAAGCCGTATGGATTCCCAAGAAATGAAAGCCCTGGCAATTAAAGGAAAATCGCGGGCTGCCAAAGCGGACCGCCCAGGGCTGGTCAGGCCCAAAAGAGCCGTCATGCTCGCCCATCAGCAGCCACCGCGGGGCCTTGAGGTCGCTAAGGATTTTCCGGCCTAATTCCAGGGCTTCAGGGTGGCCGGTATGGGCCAGGTCTCCTCCGAACAATACCAGGTCCGGCAGCGGCCGCAGGGCGTTGATCTCAGTAACGGCCCGAATTAGGGCCCGGGCCTGGGGCCGCTGGGCCTGGCCGTCGACCAGGTGTGCATCAGATAGATAGGCTAGCCGCAGAGGCGATTTGGCCCAGGCCGGGGGCGTCCCCCAGGAAAGATAAGGCAATCGGCTTGCCAGCCACCCGGCTACCAGGCCCTGGCCCAATTTTTTGAGGAACTCCCGACGCTGCATGGGTCTTACCCCTTTATAACCGCTTGAAACCAGAGTTATAACATGCCCTTAGTGGAAGGCACCCCCGCAAGCCTGGGCTCCGGGGAGGTTGCCTGATCCAGCGCCCGGCCTGCGGCCTTGAAAATCGCCTCAATTATATGATGCGTATTTTCTCCGTAAGGCACCTGGATGTGCAGAGTCAGGCCGGCATGCTGGGCCACGGCCCGCCAGAATTCTTTGACCAGCTGCGGGTCAAAACGGCCGCCGCCGGGCAAAAAGTTTACCTGGTAGACCAGCAAAGGGCGATTGCTCAGATCCACCGTTACCTGGGCCAGAGTTTCATCCATCGGCACTACGGCCCGACCATAACGGCGGACGCCAGGACGTTCCTGGGTCGCCTGCCGCAGGGCCTGGCCCAAACAGATGCCAATATCCTCCACCGTGTGATGATCATCGACCTCCAAGTCGCCTCGGGCTTTGAGGTTCAGGTCGAAAAAACCATGGGCCGCAAACAGATGTAACATATGATCCAAAAAGGGGATGCCGGAATCAAGTTCCGCTTTCCCCTCACCATCCAGTTCCAGCTCCAGATCGATTTCGGTCTCTCGGGTCTGGCGGTAAACACGGGCTTTCGGCGACATGGTGCCAGTCTCCTTCCCCTTTGGAAAGTTAGTTGTAATCTTCCCAGCCTTTTTATAATATAAAAATTTAACTCAGATTTCTAATATTTTGTCAGCTCTGGCCTGGGACGGTCCCCCGGCTTTCCCATCAAATTAACCTTTTGAAGGCTCGGAGTAATAATTCTAAATACCAAAGCAGGAGTTAATCAGGAATGCCATTGCTCAGGATTTTCAGCCCCAGGTCGACATTTCTAAGGGTAATCAGCGGAATCTGTTGGGCAGGATGGATAATAACTGCCAGTCCGGCTGCAGCCAACCCGGGGCCCCAGATAGTCCTGTCGGAAACCAGGTTTAATATCGGCGAGGTATACGAAGATCAACCTCTGAGCCATACCTATGAGTTCAAAAACGCCGGTGATGAGACTTTGGTGATCAAACACATCGAACCGGACTGTGCTTGCACCACGACTGATTATGATAAACGTCTGCCTCCGGGAGAAGTCGGGAAAATTACCCTGACCATTGAGCCATACTCAGTAATCCATCAGTTCTGCAAAAAGGCCGAGGTCTTCAGCAACGATCCCCAGCGGCCGGTGGTCGTAATCGAGCTCTGTGGCCATGCCAAACCATTCATCGAGATCCAGCCCGGCCACATCATCCGCTTCCGGGGGAACGTCGAGGAACCCCAGACGGCCCGAATCCGCCTCATTTCCAACCTGCTGACGCCGTTGGAACTCATCGGCTACCAGACTGACATCCCCGATAAAATAAACGTTGCCATCGAAGCCGAGAATCCTGGCAAGAGCTTTGTGATCCAGGTGAGCAACAAATATCGCCAGATCGGCAGGTATAAGGGGAAAATTATCATCACCACCAGCAGTGACAAGCGGCCACGCCTGATCCTGCGGGTATTTGCGGATCTTTATCCGTCTTCGGCCAAGACTCCCTGATCCACCGGCAGATCGGACTGGATGGAGTCTGTCCGGGGGGCAGGCGGCGGCAGCAGCATCTCATTGAGTAGATTGCCGGCAAAGCGACGTAGCACTTGGCGCACCATCAACTCCGGCTCCATGGAGGTTGGGTAGCGGGGATTGATCGGCAGGGAGATCTGGACCTGATCTGCAAAGGCGAAGACGACTTCCGGACCTCGGCGAATCTCGCCGGCGACGCTCAGAGCCGCGGAGCTCTTGCCACTCACCAAACGGAGCACCGGCCCCCGCAGGTAGAGTTGTGCTACCTGACCGGAGAGCGTACAGTCGGCACCTTCAGCTTTAAGGGTAAGGCCATTATTTTCCAGGGCGGAGACCAATTCCTCCTGAAATATCCGGGCGGCCAGGGACTTGTCCACCCCGGACACTTTTTCCAGCGCAAAATCCTCCAGGCGATAACTCTCCTGGGCCGCCTTAAAATCGGGCGACTGATAGTAAAAGGTCAGATAGCGGCCCGGGGCTAGCGGCAGCCCCTGAAGCATCTGAGGATGCCAGGTCCGGCTGCATCCCCAACAGGCCACCGAACACATCATAACCACCATTATTGCTCGCTGCATGTCCTTTTCCATATCATAAAATTCCAGAGTTTGACAAGGAATTCCCTGAATAATACAGGAACAACAATAGTTTTGTAACCCAATCGATGAGATTTAAGAATTTGCCATGCCTGTTAAAAAGTTATATAAAAGAGGAAACACATATAACAATTCAGCCGAGACAGGGTTAGGTTCCTGATCGGAAGGGGGTAGCGATGGAAGGCGATAAACTTACTCTCTCGGTAATCAAGGCTGACATCGGTGGCTATGTTGGACATAGTAGTTGTCATCCGCGAGTCCTGGAGGCCGCCCAGGACGCTTTACAAGATGCCGTGGCGCGGGGACTTCTGATCGATGGTCAGGCGCTGCATTGCGGTGACGATGTCCAGCTGATCATGACCCACCGCCGGGGGGTCGAGGACACGGAAATTCACCGCTTTGCCTGGAACACCTTTGAGCAGCTCACCGAGCTGGCCAGAGAGATGAAACTTTACGGCGCCGGCCAGGACCTGTTAGCCGATACCTTTTCCGGGAACATCAAGGGCATGGGCCCGGGGGTGGCTGAGCTGAGCTTTGTGGAGCGTCCCAGTGAACCGGTGGTCATCTTCATGGCTGACAAGACTTCTCCTGGAGCCTGGAACCTGCCGCTGTTTAAAATCTTTGCGGACCCGTTTAATACCATCGGCCTGGTTATTGATCCCTCTATGCATCGTGGCTTCCGATTCCAGGTGTTGGATGTTATTGAACACAAAACCTGGCTACTCTCCTGCCCTGAAGATATGTACGATCTGCTGGTTCTGATCGGCGCCCCTGGCCGTTATCTGATCGAGGCAATCTATCGTAAAAAAGACGGCGAGATCGGGGCCGTTGCCTCTACCCAGAAATTGGGACTGCTCGCCGGCCGCTACATTGGTAAGGATGACCCGGTATTGATTGTCCGATCACAGTCCGGTTTTCCGGCCCTGGGGGAAATTTTGGAAACCTTTGCCTTCCCTCATCTGGTGGAGGGTTGGATGCGCGGCTCCCATCATGGGCCGATCATGCCAGTGGCCTTTAAAGATGCCAATCCCTCCCGGTTTGACGGACCGCCCCGGGTGATCGCGGCGGGTTACCAGCTCTGCCACGGGAAACTGATCGGGCCGCGGGACCTCTTCGATGACCCCAGTTTTGATGAGGCCCGCCGCCAAGCCAATCTGGTGGCCGATTATATGCGGCGTCATGGCCCCTTCCAACCCCATCGCCTCCATCTCCAGGATATGGAATATACAACTTTGCCTCAGGTGATGGCTTTTATCTTTACCAAATCAGTTCTTCCCCGCCGCGCCGAACTGGAAGCCCAGATCCAGCAAAAATACCCGGAACTTCGGGAAGTCCGGGTGGTTGATCCGGGTCTGCGCGACTATGATGCCATCGAAAAAAGCATTGCCCGGGAAGCGGCCCATTACCTCGAAAAGATTGTTGCATCCGGTATCCGGGTGGCCATTTCCGGCGGCCGCACGCTGTATTCGATGATCACCTTCCTGGAACCTGGAAAATTTTCCGGGATCAAACTATATCCGCTGTCCATGACCCCCATCTTCACCATGCCGGGGCTGACCGCCAATGCCCTGGTAAGCATGATGGGGACCAAATATCCAGAAGCCACTGCTTATAACTTACCTTCTCATCCGGTGGCCTCCCGGCAGGAATATGAACAGCAGCTCCTGTCCACTCCAGAAACATTTGATATCTATAAAGATATCTGGGAAGCCGAGATCATGTTTGTGGGCATCGGCTCGGTCCAGGTCCGTAGCCCCGGTTTCATTGCCCTGGCCAGTCAGGAGTTGGGTTTGAGCGCGGCGCAGTTGGCCGATCTGGGGATAGTGGCGGAGATTAACCATAATCCGATCGGGGCCGATGGCGAACCCCTGACCACCTTTGAGGATCCAGCCTTACAAACCCTAAGCCAACGAATGATCGGGGTCAGTCCGATGGAATTGCGGGAGCGCGCCGCCCGTCCGGATCGGTATGTGGTAGGGGTGGCCGGGGGCCAGGAAAAGATAGAGGCTATCCGCGCCGTGCTGAAAGGCAAGTACCTAAATGTCCTGATTACCGACGCCTATGTTGCCGAGGCATTGTTAAAAGAATAACTCGAAAGCAGAAGGGCATTAAAAAATAATCGAAGATGACCAGTTTCAAACGGACGCTCATCGGCCTTGCCTTTCTGCTCATCATCATCTTACTGGGTACCCTGGGGTTTGTCTTAATCGAGGGCTGGGCCTTTTTTGAGGGTCTTTACATGACGGTCATCACCCTGACCACTGTGGGTTTTGGGGAAGTGAGCCCCCTTTCCAAACCAGGTCGGGTTTTTACCATCATGCTCATATTTTTAGGTATGGGCTTTTTGGTTTATGTGACCGGGTCGCTGGCCCAGGTGATCGTGGAGGGACAGCTCCGAGAATTCTTGGGAAGGCGAAGATTGGAAAAAGAGATTCAGAAATTAAAAAATCACTTTATCATCTGCGGTTTTGGCCGGTTCGGGCAAGTGATTGTCGGGGAACTTCGGAAAGCAGGGGTTCCCCTGGTGGTGATAGACAATCGCCCCGAGATCATCACCAAATTAGACCGGGCGGGCTATTTATATATCGCGGGCAATGCCACGGACGAGGAGGTCTTACAAACCGCGGGATTGAATCGGGCCCGGGGGCTGGTGGCGGCGGTATATTCAGATGCTGACAATGTCTATATCGTCCTCACTGCCCGGACCCTTAACCCCCAACTGTTGATCGCCGCCCGGGCCCGAGAGGAAAGCTCGGAGCTGAAGCTGTTTCGGGCCGGGGCCGATAAAGTGGTAGCCCCACATGCGATCGGCGGCCATCGGTTAGCCCAAACGATTCTGCGTCCCACCGTAGTCGATTTCATTGAGATTGCCATGAAAGGTGGGGTGAACCTGACTTTGGAGGAAATCCCGGTAGGAGGGACTTCGGAGATCATCGGTCTCCCTCTCAGAGATTCTGGCATTCGCCAAAAGCTCGACCTGATCATTGTGGCCATCAAACGGGCCGACGGCCAGATGCTGTTCAATCCCCGGCCTGATACCCCCATTCTGTTGGGAGACACCTTGATTGCCATCGGCCCTCGGAACAACCTGGATCGTCTGACCGAGATTTTGAAGCCTTGAGTTTTGGAACGGCAGCGCTCGGCCTTTTCCGATGATTCCAGTTTCTGCAACAGGAGGAACCCATGACTAGCGCGGTAATTGGCAAAGGGGTGAAGATCACTTTTTACGGCCAGTCCGCCTTTCAACTGGCGGGAGCCGGAAGCAAGGTCCTGATCGATCCCTGGCTAGACAATCCCTTATTACAGACCCCGATTTCTAAGTTGGGGGCGGTGCAATTGATCCTGGTGACCCATGCTCATGCCGATCATCTGGGCAATACCATCGAAATTGCCCAGCAGACCGGAGCGACGGTAGTGGCCATCCACGAATTGGCGTATTATCTGGCCGGGAAAGGGGTTGCTCAGGTCATCGGGATGAATAAAGGGGGAACCTGTAGTGCGGCGGGGGTGAAAGTGACCATGACCCAGGCCCTGCACTCCTCCAGTCTGGAAGAGAGCGGCCAGCTCCTGCCCGCTGGAGATCCCGCGGGCTTTGTGGTAGAGTTCAACAACGGTTTCCGGGCTTATCATGCCGGGGACACCGCGGTGTTCAAAGACATGGAACTGATCCGAGAGCTTTACCGGCCCGAGGTGGCGATGCTGCCCATCGGCAGCCATTACGTTATGAGTCCGGCAGAGGCCGCGGTGGCCTGCCGGATGCTGCAGCCCAAGTTTGTCATCCCCATGCACTATGGGACTTTCCCGGTGCTGACCGGCACTCCGGAAGAACTGGGAAGCTTACTTAAAGATCAGCCTGATGTTCAATTGGTGGTCCTGAAACCGGGGGAATCGGTCGAATAAAGCTCCGCCCCTCGCAGCCGCAAACCAAACCTCAAAAACGAGAAGATGATTCGCCGCCAACAGGATTGGATATTCTCTAGCTGCTGTCCGAAACAGATCCGGGCTTTGAGTGAGCGTCACCAACTGCCGGAGCTGGTGGCCCGGATTCTGCTTAACCGGGGTCTGGAAGAGGCCGACGATATTGAAGCCTTTTTAGATCCAACCCTTAACCGGATGGTATCGCCGCTGGAGCTCCGTGATCTGGATCCGGCCCTGGAGCGTTTGACCCGAGCAGTGTTTCAGAGCCAACCAGTAGTGGTCTATGGCGACTACGATGCCGATGGCTTGACCGCCACCGCCTTATTGCTGCAATTTTTCCGAGGCCTGGGATTGCCTGCTACGGGGTATATTCCCGATCGACTGACTGAGGGTTATGGTTTGCATGGCACAGTACTGGCCGATCTGGCCCGCCAGGCCCAGATCCTGATTACGGTGGATTGTGGCAGCAGCAATGCCGCGGAGGTCGCCCAAGCCCAAAGATTGGGGCTGGAGGTAATCATTACCGACCACCATGAAGTGCCCGACTGTTTGCCTCCGGCCGCGGCGGTGATCAATCCCAAACGTCCTGATTGTCCGTATCCCTTCAAAGAATTGGCCGGAGTCGGAGTAGCTCTTAACCTGGCTATCGGTCTCCGTACCCGGCTTAGAGAGCAGGGCTGGTTTGCCAACCGGCCCGAACCCAACCTCCGGGCCTATCTCGATCTGGTGGCGCTGGGCACCGCCGCTGACGTGGTGCCGCTCATCGGCCAGAACCGGATTCTGACCAGCCAGGGTCTCAAGGTGCTGGAAGAAACCACCCGGCCTGGCCTGATAGCTCTGAAAGAGGTGGCCGGGCTGGAGGGCCGGCCTCTGGGTTTACGGGACGTGGTCTTTCGGCTGGCCCCCCGGATCAATGCCGCCGGACGTCTGGGTCAGGCGCGGCTGGCGCTGGAACTGCTGCTCACCGATGATCTGGATCAGGCCCGGCGGCTGGCCCGCCATCTGCACGACCTCAATCAACAACGCCAGGCCCTGGAAGAAGCCATCTTGCAAGAGGCCGAAACCCAGATTCAGCGACAGGGGTTACTGAAAAGCCCGGCCTTGATACTGGCGGGCGAAGGTTGGCATCCCGGAGTGATTGGCATTGTCGCGGCACGGTTGGCCGAAACCTATTTCCGACCCGTAGCCCTAGTCGGACTCCAGGACGGTGTCGGCAAGGGCTCGGCCCGCTCTATTGCTCCTTTCCACCTTTATCATGGTCTCAAGGCCTGTCAACCCTATCTGCTTAAATTCGGCGGCCATAGTGCCGCGGCCGGATTTACCCTGCTGGCTGACCAGTTAGGTGCCTTTCGGACCGCCTTTGAGAAGTCAGTGATCAAGACCCTGGGGCTGCAATTACCACGTCCTACCTTACCGGTCGATGCCCAGGTTAGCTTAGAGGAATTGGATGACGAATTCTTCCACCACCTGGAGCGTCTCCGTCCCTTCGGCCAGGGTAACCCCGAACCAGTGTTAGCCTGCCTGGAAGTCGAGGTGCTGAATTCCTGGGTGGTGGGCGACCGCCATCTCAAACTGCAACTGGCCGGGCCGGAGAAAATCGACACCATCGCCTTTGATAAAGCCAGTTACCATCCCTTACGCGGTTCGGTAGACCTGGCCTTCAGTCCCCGTCTGGCCCATTTCCAAGGCAGACCATTGAAAGAACTGCGGATACGGGATTTTGGGAAAATATCCACTGCGGCTTAATGCTCTTTTCGGTTTTCGGTTACAATAAATTTTATAATTAGTTATCGGCATTCAGCCACAAGTTTCTTGCCAGTTTGACAAATTTATGGTAGAGATGATTGTATTTGTGATAAATGTAACTTACTCTTTATGGCCCAACAATTATTGGAGGCCAGATGGCTGCTAGAGGAATTAATAAGGTTATTCTGATCGGCCACCTGGGAGCTGATCCAGAGCTCCGCTATACTGCTAACGGCACCGCGGTAGCCCGCTTCAACCTGGCCACTACCGAAGGTTACATAGACAAAGATGGCAACCGCCAGGAATGGACTGAGTGGCACCGCATCGTCGCTTGGCGGAAATTGGCGGAAATCTGCGGGCAGTATCTGTCGAAGGGCAAACAGGTTTATATCGAGGGCCGGCTAAGGACACGTTCCTGGGAGCAGGATGGGGTTAAGCGATATACCACAGAAATCGAGGCTCGGGATATGCAAATGCTGGGCAGCGCCCAGGACCGCCCGGGACCACGGGAGGCGGAAGCGCCCTTCCCACCTCCCCAGGGAGGGCCGCTGGACGAAGACGACATCCCGTTCTGAGAGACAGGGGTTTCTGGCAGCACTGACCAGAGATCTCTATAAACCGTCCGGTAAAGGAATTTATGACCACCAAACACAAAATCAAACGGGAAAAAGTAACTGCCTATCTGCTGAATGGTGATTTTGCTTCCTTGGTCGAGCTTGCGGGACGGGAACCAGTGGTGAGCTCAATACTGCTCCAACTGACTTTTGCTCTGGATGATCCTTTAAGTTGGCGGGCGGTGGAAGGATTGGGATACTTGGCTGAGGCTCACCCTGAAAGGGTAAAAACCATTTTGGGCCGGCTTTGGTGGCTCTTAAACGAGGACTCCGGCAGTTTCGGCTGGGGGGCGCCGGCCGTTCTGGGTGAGATCGGCCGTAGAAATTACAGTCTGGTTGCCGACACCGTTGAAATGCTGTTTTCCTATTTGGATGAGGAGTTTTCGAGATCGCCGATGCTCTGGGGTCTGGGACGCATGGGGCAGACCCACCCCGAGATAGTCCGGGAGGCCATTCCCCAGATCATGGAGTTTCTCCATGATGCCGATCCGCAAGTGCGAGGTCATGCCGCCTGGTGCCTGGGAGTAAATGGGGCCGGGGAGGGAGTGGGACCGCTGGCCCGGCTCGCCAGCGATGCCGAGCCAGTGAAACTCTACGAAAACGGGGAGTTGCGGCAAACCACGGTGGGGGAGATCGCCCGAGAAGCTCTGGCTCGCTTGGAATCTTGAGTACAGTTCAAACAGCAGCTGAAAACTGGCGCTGGTAAATTAATCAGGAAAGGAAGGGTTCATCAGACATGTGGCTGGCAATCATTGCTTTTTTGGTGGGAGTTTTTGTTGGTTATAAATATCCCCAACAGGTTCAAAATGTAGTTGGATCAGGCAAGAAGATTTTTAATGATCTCAAAGAAAAATTCTCTAAAAAAGGGGAACCGCCTCGCCCCTAATATCATTGGTTTGTCTTTTGTCGATAATTGCCAAATCTTATATGGCTTGAAAACGACGGGGCGTTTTTTGCCCCGTCCCTTTACTTCCGGTCCAGCCTTAAGGCGATGACCGTAGCATTTCGACCGGTGTTCTGATTGCGCCGGTAAGAGAAAAACTCTGCGGCGTGGCAGCGACTACAAAGACCGGCCAACTGGATGTGGTCTGGACACACCCCGGCGGCTTGCAGCTGGTCCTGGCTGAGACGCCAGAGATCAAAATAGCGGTGCCGGGTTTGGTAAGCCCAGAAATTTTTGGGCAATTCCCGCCGATAATTGACGAATTCGGCACAGCAAGGGCCCAAGGAAGGACTGATGCTTACCCGCAGGGCTTCTGGCCGGGAGCCAAAGGTTTCTTTAAGCAGATACACCGCTTGGCCCAGAACGTTCTGGACGTTGCCTCGCCAGCCGCAATGCACATTAGCAATCACCTGCTGCTCGGGATCATAGAATAACACTGCCTGACAATCGGCCTGTTTCACCATCAGACCCAGCCCGGGGACATTGGTAATGAGAATATCAATGCCCGGCGGTTCTTTTTGCCAAACTTGCCGTTTGCGGGTGGAAATAACCAGGGCATTTTTGCCATGCACCTGGCCCACACTCAACAATTCCGCCACACCCAGCGCCTCTCGGACAAGTTGCCGGTTGTATGACACCCGCTGCGGGTGATCACCGACCGAGAAGCTCAGATTCAGGCTGTGGTAAGGAGGTTGGCTTACTCCCCCTTGGCGGGTAAAAATTCCGTGCACCAGCTCCGGGAAGCCATTATAGTGAGCAAAACGATAATAAACCAGTGCGCCATGTTGTATCTGCCTTAAATTCACCGGTGTTGTCCCAGAATGGCTAGTCCGTAGAGGCAATTTAGTAAATGCTCCGGTTTGTGCCAGAAAAAAACCGGCTCTCCCCCAATCCCTTAAGGGGGGTTGGGAGGTGGGGCCGCCGGTCCCCCGGCCCTTTCCTCAAATTAACCTGTCACATGATCCCAGTAATAACTATATTATGCCATAAGTCGACGTTTATATAAAGAATTCGGTTGATTTAAGGGAAAACTATTGACAGAACAGGGATTAATGTTAACTTTTATCTTTGGGGAGGTGAGGGGCATTGGTCGGGCACACTTTTCATGCCGCGCACAAACAGATTCTCCGGGAGGCCGTAGTCATTGCTGAGGAAGTGACCAGCGACTTCTATAAACTGTCTCGGAGTCAGTGGCGGCAATTTCCTTATGATATCCTTACCTTGGAAAATTTACGACAGACAGAAATATCCGCTCATGCCCTGGCCCTGGTGGCAAAATATAATTGTTGTCGCCCCGGACAGATGCTCAGATCAGCCTACTTTGATTTATACCGCATCTGCCTTCAGGATCACAATATTCTCCGCAAATTAGCGGAAGGAGAAAACTTCAGCCTGTTGCCGCTGTTGGTTTATGTGGTTACCCATGAATTGGTCCACGTGGTTCGCTTCGGACATTTTTGCCAACTCTTCGAAGTTCCCGAGGCTGAGAAGACTGAGGAGGAAAGCCGGGTACATCGCCTTACCCAGCAAATCCTGGCTCCTTTGCAGATGCCACAACTGCCCGAAATTTTAAATTATTATAAAAATCAAGAAGTCACTAAGGCGCGCTATCAGCCCAGTGATTTCTTAAGTTGTTGAGGAGGAGGTTTGTTGATATGCCCATCTATGAGTACCAGTGCAGCGCTTGTGGTCAGGTAGTGGAGGAATGGCAAAAATTTTCTGACCCACCGTTGACCACCTGTCCAAGCTGTGGCGGGCCTTTGACCAAGCTCATCTCTCATAGTTCCTTTCATCTCAAGGGCAGCGGCTGGTATGTGACTGATTACCACCAGAAAAACCCGGGGAGCGCCAAGAGCAGCGAAACCCCGACGGAACCAAGCCCGCCGGATTCCCCCGAGAAACCGCCGGCGGCAAAATCTGACTAATGCCCAGTTGCTTTCAAAAAACTATTTTCCCTTTTCCGTAGGGGCGCAACTCATTGGGCCCCTGCAGGGCTTGATAAATTAAGGTCTTACAAAAATATCCATTTTAAATAATCAACCCGGTTTGAATCGGGACCTTGCTCCCGGCCCAGGCCGGAGGTTCATTGTAAGAAAAGGAAACCATTATTGTGGCGGAAATCAAGAGCGCTCTGGAACTGGCCCTGGAAAAGGCGGAGCGTCTGGGCCGGGCCACTGAACAAGAAATGCACGAGACGGAGTGCCGGGAGCGGGCCCGTCATTTAGCCGCCGATTTTCTGCGGGAAAAACTGGAACTGGATGAGGAACTCAAAAAGATCCCCCCTGAATCCCGCCCCCTGGTGGTGGCCACCATAAAAGAGGTGTTGCTCCGCAATATTACCCTGCCGCGTGAGGACGTCCTTCAGTTTACCGCCCAACGGGCCCAAGCCGGGATGTTACAAATCGCCCGGAATAAGAAAGCCATGCAACGCCTGCTGAATGAAGTGGCTCAGTTATGCAAGAATTTTGAACAGGTCCGACAAAAAAGCTTTGAGCAGCTCAAGGCCAGTTTTGCCAGCGGGTTAAATAATATTCAGCGAGCTCTCGAAACCCAAATGCACATGAAGGTCAAAATTGATGTGGAGCACACCCCCCAGTTTCGGGAGGAGTGGCGTAAATTTGAGGCTAATTTAATAGGCCAATTCGAGCCCTTACTGGAACAATACAAGTCCCAAATGGCCGCTCTCTAACCTAGGGAGATGTTAAGAAGGAATTTTCCGTTTATCCATCAGGCGCAGCCAGTTATCGGCAAAAATCGCCTGGGTCTCTTCCCGCGGCAGGCCCAAACTCAAAATCTTGTCCCGTTCGTACGCGGGATGGCCAAAGGGGTAATCACTGCCAAAAAATAACCGTTCGCTGCCATGCCGGTCGAGATAACTCCTGAGGTCAGCAAGAGTTGCCAAAGCCGTGTCGGCATAGATGCGGGAATGAGACCAGATGCCCGCCTGCTCTAAATGACGGAAACCGCCGTTCAAGGCTCCTAGATGAGGGATAATCACTGTCGCCTCCGGAGCCAGGATCTCTATAAAAAAAATAGTGTTGCTGGCCGTCTCTTCCAGCAAAATCGGCAATCCCAGCTCATGCACCCGGTCAAGAAAGGCGACGCAGCGAACATCCTCATAGTGGTATTCTGGTTCATCGGCGTGGCGATGCCACTTGATGGCGTAAAATTCTGGCCCCAGCTCGGCCTCGACGAAGTCGTTCCAGACAAAAAAATAAGGATATAACTTCAGTTCCGGATCCTGCAAGTCCCGCAGGTAACGATTGGCTTGCCGCCGTGTGGCTTGCCAGGCCGGATTATCCTCAAAATAATAGTCGAAGCGGTCGTAAATATCCTCCACCGGCGGGATCAGGCCCACTCCCGCAAACCCTGCATTGATCAGCAAAGGGCGGATTTGTTCAAACGGCAACGAGACGTTCTGCACGCCACAATGAACGTGACTGTCAATAATTCGGTAGCGGGCCATGACCAGCGCTCAACAGGTGAGATGAAAGGCGGCTGCCACCTTGCGGCTGCCGGACAATTGATTGAATCGGGCACAAGCCTCCCGGGTCGGCAGGGTCACCAATTTAATCTTGTGCTTACGCAAATAGTCTTCCAGGGCCTTGTCTACCTGCATCCGTCCTGGCATCCCGGTGCCTACCACCAGGATCTCGATCCCGGCGTTAAGGGCCTCCTGCACATCCTGAACCTGGAGCAGATGGCTGTGTTGACGCCACCAATCATCTCTGACCCGGTCCGGCAAGATCAGGACATCCTGGCGGTAGGTCCGCCCGTCAATGATGATCTGCCCAAAATCATAGGCTTCGATCTGCATGGTTTACCCTTCCTCTGACCATAGCTTAAAAACTGTGAATATATGGATCAAAATATGGCGGCTCATACCAGTGCTTATAAGGTGGCCGAAACCACTCTGGGGGCACAGTATACAGTTCAAACGGATACTCCCAAAGATAAATCTGCTTGGGAATGAGCAGCAGGGCTTTATCCTTCTGACCGCTCACCGTGCCCGCCACGGTTACCTTGCGGTTCTTGACGTAATAGCTTGTATTCAGGTATTGGGGGCTATGGACCACAAATTGGCCGCCTGACGGAGAATTATCCAACGGTCTGAACTTCGGACCCAATTGTTGTTGGCTGACCCATAGCCAACTGCCGCTATCGGCATAGGTCACCGCCATTACCTCGCCGCCCAAGACTACCACCTGCCCCCGCCATGTATCGGGATGGCTTTGCAGTTCTTCAAAACTCAAGCTGCGGTCAGCCTGGCTGAGTATCGACTGGGAGATCACCGGCCCGCAACTTCCCAGGCTCAGGCAAAGCAAAATGCCTACCAAGGCCCGGATATTCATTGCTTGCTCTCCTGAGTTACTTATCCCTGCCCTTAACTCCAAATTATCAGATTATTTTACCTTGGCAAGCAAATTTTGGTAAAATACATGTAGTGACCGAGGTCTGGCGCGGTTTAACCCTTGCTTATCTGAGCCGTTCAAGTACCATGGACATTACTGGTATTCATGACTATATTTTAATCAAACTTAAAATCAGGAGTCATGATGAGGGTATTGATTAGGGCAAAAAAATGGGCTTGGGCTTTGGCCGTACTGTTGATCCTGACCAGCTCCGGGACGGCTTGCGCCTGGTGGAGAGGGTATTCCCGTCCCCATAGACATTTCCGGCCACGCCCTGATTACTACCAGCCCCGAGGCGTTATCTCTAACCGCGACATCCACCTCCGAAGACCGTATTTCCACTATGGCCCCCAATACTACGGTCCTAATTGGAATCGCTATTGGAGGGGCGGCGGACTCTATCGATATCCTCCTCGAGGCGGATTGGTTATCATCATAAAATAACCAGCCGCTTATTTATGCTTCTTATCTATTCGCCATGGCCACGGGGTAACCCGCTGTTTTTTCATCTGGCCTGGAGGCATGGGGGCTCCGCCCCAGCCGGTTTTCTTCCCCTTAGACCAACCTGGCGGGGTCTTGTAATATTCCGGGCCGATCTCGCGAAAAATGGGAGGAATCCTTTGCACTCTTTTCCAGGGCCCCCGATAGGTTTCCCCATGGTACCAGTTACCCTGATGATAATAATAGTATTTTTTCCCATAGCGAAATAAATCGCCCGGCAAATCTGCCGAATCAGAAGCATATTCCACCCCATGCACCCCCTTTACCGGGTGCCATTGCGGTCCCTTTTGGGGGTGCGCCGGAGGGCCGGCCAGGCAATTTTGGATCCTAGGGCCATAAGCAAGGCAACCAACCATCACCATTAACGCTAACAAAAGCTTAATAATTCTGGACAACTGGTTTCCTCCTGCTTGATTTTTCACACTTTTTAATTATTAGCCCAAAGTTTAAGCATGATCAATTTTTGTCGTTAATTCTTTTGAGTGAGGGACTCTGCCGAACTAGCCGGCTTTCCAGATGGCCAACAGGCTCCCGATCAGCGCCAAGTATGAAATAATTTCATATTTTTAGTTGATTATGGTAAAAGAATTGTTGTAGAGTTGCAATAAAAAACCTAGCAAAAACCAAGGGGTAAGGCAGGGGGTGTGATGAATGGAAGCTTTCACTAAGAAACGTCCTTCGGTAGTGATATCTTTTACCGGGAAGACTCTCTATGAAGAGACCCAAGAGAGACGGAACCGATACTTAGGAATCCAACCTGAAGAACCTCAAAAACCCTTGGAGGAAAAGAAAGAAAAGGTATCCTGGTGGAAGAAGCTTTTTGGGTAGATTGTGGTTTGTGGCCCTGACCCGATGGCTATCTTTCCTCTTTGATTGGGATAGGTTTCAGGTGCCGCCCCATACCGGCACGGCCATTTAAGCAAGGCCGTTCATGGTTAGTGAAATGCCTTTGCTATGTGGGACATGGATTTAATTATTGCCAATGACCAAAGGCACCGTGGGCGGGTGTTCCCCTGCCCTCCCCGTCAAACTTAAATATGGGAACATCCCTCAGGCGGAATCAAGGCATGACTACCAATAACAAAATTACGCAAAACGATTATACCCTTTGCTCTGAAGAATATGGTATAATTAGTCT